>JAFQMB010000082.1 GCA_017421095.1 Oscillospiraceae bacterium | reverse complement strand
GTTTCATTGAGGAAGTTGATATACATCTCAGCCGCCTCTTTGTTTTCCGCACCGGTGGGCACACACATGGCATCCACAAAGAGATTGCTGCCCTCCTGCGGGACAGAAAAAGCCAGATCCGGATTATCCGGCACCATAGTCAGATAATCGCCGGCATAATAAGGGGCCAGCCAGGCCTCTTCCCCGATCATTTTGTCAAAGATCTCGTCCATCACATAGATCTTGACCACCTGGCGCTGTTCCTTCAATTTATCGGCACATTCCAGATAAATATCTTCATCATCGGTGTTAAAAGAATACCCCAGTAGTTTTTGTGCGATTCCAAAGGCATCCCGGGAATTGCGGAACATCAAAATCTTTTTTTCATATTTGTGGCTCCACAAAACATTCCAGCTGGTAACATCGGCCTCATCCACAAATTTTTTGTTATAGATAATGCCAACCGTACCCCAGGTATAAGGCACCGAGTATTCATTTTTGGGATCATATTCCAGATCCCGCATATTTTCCATGATGAAGCGATAATTGGGGATGTTGTTATAATCCAGTTTGTCCAGCAACCCCTCCGTCACCAATCGGGCGACCATATAATCCGAAGGGATCACAATATCATAACTGGTGGCGCCGCTTTTCAGTTTGGCATAAAGATCTTCGTTGGAGGGATAGGTGGTGTAATTCACCTGGATGCCGGTCAACGCTTCAAATTCCGCATTGATGTCCAAAGAATCTTCCGAACCGTCTGAAATATATTCCCCCCAGTTATACACATTCAAGGTGATCTTTTCGCCCTGGAATTTCTGATAATAGGAAATCGGAGTATCCAGCGCCTTCCAATCCAACTGATGTTCTTCCTCTGCTGCCGCAGAAAACGGCAATATTCCCAAAAGGATCAAAAACAGGAAGAACAGAGCAAACGATTTTTTCATTGTCCTTCCACCTTTCGTGTTGGTTCAAAATCAGTATCTTGCCGGTACATTCATTCTTTTTGCCCTTCTGGCATCGGCCAGATTCATCACGATCAAAACAAGCAGGACCACCACAAAAATGATGGCACTGAGTGCATTGATTTCAGGGCTCACCCGCCGTCTGGTCATAGAATAGATGGTGATGGGCAGGGTTTGAATGTCGCTGGTGAAATAACTGATCACGAAATCATCCACCGAATAGGTGAAACTGATCAGCATCCCGGAAAGCACCCCGGGCATAATTTCGGGCAGAATCACCCGGAAAAAGGCTTTCATAGGATGACAGCCAAGATCCTGTGCCGCTTCAAAGAGATTGGGATTCAACTGCCGCAGTTTGGGCATCACATTCAAGATAACATAGGGCACGCAGAAGGTGATATGCGCCATAATCAGCGTGGTATAATCCCGCTTGAAGCCTAAGAACAAAAAGAGCATCATCAAAGAAACACCGGTCACAATCTCGGGATTGATAATGGGCAGATAGCTGATGTTCAGAATAATATTTCGCGGGGTCTTTTTCATGGAATAGATCCCCACCGCCGCAGCCGTTCCCAAAACAGTTGCGATCAAACTGGCGATCACCGCAACGATCAAAGTCGAGATCAAAGAAGAGATGATCACCTCATTGGAGAAAAGTTCTTTATACCAATCCAGGGTGAAACCAGCCCAAACATTCCGGCTTTTGGAAGCGTTAAAGGAAAAGACGATCAGAACCAAAATGGGCAGATACAAAAAGGCCAGGACCAAACCGATATAAAAGCGAGAAAGTTTTTTCATACCAGCATTCCCTCCTTATCCCCATCGTCAAACTGATTCATCAGTCCCATACAAATGAGCACCACAACCATCAGCATCAAACTGATAGCGCTGCCCAGATAGGGGTTATAGGAATTACCCAGGAACTTCATATCGATGATATCACCGATGAGCAGATTGTCGCTGCCGCCCAACATCTTGGAGATGATGAAAGTGGAAACAGCAGGCACAAACACCATGGTCACGCCGCTGGTCACCCCGGGCATCGATAAGGGAAAGATCACCCGCAGAAAAACATGCAGCGGGCTGGCGCCAAGATCCTGCGCTGCTTCGGTCAGGCTGGGCCCCACCTTGGTCAACACCGAATAAAGAGGAGTGATCATAAAGGGCAAATAGTTATAAACCATCCCCAAAACCACTGCGCCTTGGGTGTCGATCAAATTGATCTTGGGCAACCCCAGTGAAACCAGCAGCGAATTGATCAGCCCATTATCCTCCAAAATGGTCATCCAGGCATAGGTACGAAGCAAAAAGTTGATCCACATGGGCAGCATCACCAGCATCAGACAGAAATTCTGCATATGTTCCGGCAATCTGGAAAGGGCATAAGCCAACGGATATCCGATGATCAGGCAAATCACGGTACTGATGGCGGCGAGATAAATGGATTTGAACAACACGCCACCGTAATTCCCCACCGACAAAATGTTTTCCAAAGTAAATGCGGCGTTTTTGTCGGTAAAGGCATAAAAGGCGATCAAGCCCAGGGGAATGATGATAAAAAGACCCATCCAAATGAGATAGGGAAACGCCGCGCTCCGGGCCTTCACAGCCGGACCTCCTCTTCGCCCAAAGGCTCTGCCGAGGCATCCTGCGCCCGATGCATAATATGAATGTTATCGGGAGCGATGTTCATCCCGATCACGCTCCCCACCGGTTTTTGCCGGGTGGAATGAATGATCCAGGTCTGACCGCAGGCGTTCACCTGCATTTCATAATGAACCCCTTTGAAGATAACATTTTCCACCACACCGGAGATCTTGCCATCGTCCACCGGGACAACCTCAATATCCTCGGGGCGGATCACAACCTTCACCTGCTCTTCCCGTTGGAAGCCCTTGTCCACGCAGACAAATTCCGCACCGGCAAATTCCACATCGTAATCCTCATACATAATACCGTCCACAATGTTGCTTTCGCCGATAAAATCTGCCACAAAGGCATTCACAGGCTCATTATAAATATCCTGGGGCGTTCCGATCTGCTGAATGACCCCGTCGTTCATTACCACAACACGATCACTCATGGTCAAAGCTTCTTCCTGATCGTGTGTCACATAAACAAAGGTGATGCCCGTCTCTCTTTGGATCTTTTTCAGTTCCAACTGCATATCTTTTCGCAGTTTCAAATCCAGGGCGCCAAGGGGCTCGTCCAGCAAAAGGACTCTGGGATGATTCACCAGTGCTCTTGCAATGGCAACCCGCTGCTGCTGACCGCCGGACAAATTGGTCACTCTGCGGTGTTCAAAGCCCTTCAGACCCACCAGCTCCAGCATATCCCTCACTTGAGTGCGGATCTTGGTAGGCGATTCCTTTTGGATTTTCAGCCCGAATGCCACATTGTCCGCTACATTCATATGCGGAAAGAGGGCATATCTTTGAAACACGGTATTTACATTGCGCTTATAAGGCGGCAGATTGTTGATTTTTTTGCCATCAAAGAAAAGATCGCCACTGTCGGGCGTGACAAAACCGCCGATGATGCGAAGGGTGGTGGTTTTACCGCATCCGGATGGCCCGAGCAAAGTGACGAATTCTTTGTCGCAGATATCCAGATCGATGCCTTTGAGGATGGGTTCCCCATCAAATGCCACCTGGATATTCCGCAAACTAACAATTGGATTTTGATTCAATTTTCAGCATCCCCCTTTGCGAGATTGTAAAGTGCAGAGATCGTTTCACTCTGCCCCAGCGCTCGCCCTGTTCTTCGTCGCCCCCGCAAAAGGTTTTAAATCCGATTATCGGATCTCAGCGACACAAAAGGCCCTGCGCTTTTTTCAGATGCATAATGCAACACCCCTAATATAGAATCTTTAACCGCATTTGTCAATGATTTTTTCCGCATTTTTTCGAATTTCTCCGCGTTTTTTTGGTATAAATCCGCTGCAATTTCCGATTTGCTCTTGTTTTCTTTCAAATGCTCTTAAATCCTCCGTTTTTCTCGTTTTTTGAAGAAAGACTGTTTTTTATAAAAAAACCCTCCTTTTTGCAAAAGGAGGGCGAAAATCTGCATTTTTATTCAAACCAAGCAGGTCAAAACCCGGGCAACTGCCCTGTCGAAAAACTCCGGATGGGAATCGAAATGCACCAGCGGCGTATAAATTTCTTCCAAACGGTCGTGATTGGCAAGGGCCTCCTGTTCGGAAGAGGCCGCCGCCCGAACAAGAGAAGAGATGGCTTTTTCATAAAATCTGATTCCCTGTCTAACCTGTTCCAGAAGTTTTTGGTCGTAAAACCGCTCGGCATGGATCATCCGGTCACAGGGCAAATTTTTCATCTGGTGCACCCGGTTGCAGGTGGTAAATCCGATTCCCTTTTCGGGCAAAACCAAATGCACAATCCGTTCACCCGGCGCCAGGGGACATTCATAAACATAAACCGTTTCGCCCAAAGAAAGGAACCGATCCTTCAATTCTTTCAGCAGAAGAGCAGATGCACCGCCCAACCGGTCTTCAATGCCGATCAGTTTCCCGAGCCCGAAAAATGCCCCCTCTTTCACAACAACCCCCTGTTTACCGATGGCAGTCAAAAAGCGTTTGTGTAATCTTCCGGTTGTTGTTTCTTTTTTCTTCCCTGCCAATTGTGCGGCATATTCTTTCACCGTTGCTTCCTGTAACGCCGGGTTGCTCAAGCGCAGAATCTCTCGTTTGAGGGCAGCGGCCGCCGCAAGATATCCGGCGGTTTTCTTATGCAACGCTCTGTTTTCTTTGGAAAGAGCAATGATCTCCTCTTTCCTTTTGGAAAGTCCCTCCTGATCGAAAAGTGCGTTCAGGTCGATCACCTCTTCAAAGGCACCGGGATAACGCGGTTCCATAGCATGAGGAGATGTTCCGTCCACCACCGCGATCCTGCCGCCATCAAAGATCAAGCCGTCCAGCGAATCGGGATCTGCCGAACAATAGATTCTTTCACACCCGACTCCCAAAGCAGCGGCCGCCTCTGCAATTCTTTTCATCAGAGTGGATTTGCCTGTCCCCGGCCCTCCTTTGATCAAAAAAAGCCGCTGGGTTTTTGTTTCATCCTGCAGTTCATCGAAATATCCGAAAAAACCGTTTGGGGTATTGGCTGCCAAATAGGCGGAAAATACCGGATTTTTCAGCATAGTTAAGCATCTCCTCTCATGGGATCTGCTCCATTTTATGAATCTGTTCCCCTGTTGGTTCAAAGAAAAAACAGAAGGTTTTGCCCTTTACACATAAGGAACTTTTTCTGTTACAAAGTCGCTGCTCTTTTCTTTCCGATTCTGAATATTATAATCAAGTATACGCCGTCAAAAAGCATCGTTTGTTTTGTAAATATTGACAAAAAAATATAAAGGAATATAATATATTTAGTAATTTGCCCAATAAATGAAATGAGGTAAAAATTATGAGCAGAGAATCTGACATCCAAGCATTAAAACAATTAAAAAATGATCTGAATGAAGCCAGCGCCTATGCAGACCTTGCAAAGGAAGAATGGGACAAAAGCAGAGCCATCAAACAAGAGATGGAAACAACAACGTTTGTTTTTAAACCGCTTCCCACAAATAATTATCAGACAACGAAAGAGAAATTCAAAAATTCCTGGAAAGAAACCTTTAGAAAAACAGGAAAATTCAAAATCGTTTTCCTTGTTCTTTACAGTTTGTTGATGGCGGCTTTTGCAGCAGGTTTGGCTTATGCTTCCTTCAAAAATGAAGCCGGATTTTTCTTTGTCAAACCCCATCAATGGAGCGATACATCCGAATTGGTACTTACTGCCGTTTCTATGGCTGCTTTCCCGGTGGTCACCGCAATTTTCTCTTGGGTTCATATTGTTTCAAGTGGTAACAGGGGAAGTTTTATCAAGAAATCACTGATCGCCCTTATCATTACCGGCATTTTCTTCGGATCCATTTGCGGTATGACAAACAGCATCCATCTTTTAATCTTCGACCTCGCTTCCCTGGTTGCCATCATTGTGTTGTGTTTTATTGTTCAACTGATCTGTCTGATCATCAGCAATTTCCCTGTATACGGCGTCAAGAAACGGGCTATTTTGGCAGAAGAAAAACAAAAAGATATTGAAAATACCGAACTGAACAGAATCAACGAAGTGAAGGAAAGAGAAGAATGGGAGGCCTGGTGGGCAAAGCGGAAACCCGAACTGAAAGAAATCGGTCTTGACCACATCAGCCGCGGCGATGCCGCCATGGAAAAGGCAAAAGAACACCTTGCCAACGCCCATGCATCCGATATTTTGGGTGAAGATGAAAAGGACTCCGGAATCATCGATATGCTGATCCATTTCATCGAAAGCCATCGGGCAGACAACATCAAAGAAGCGCTTCACGAATATGATATTATGAAGCAAAATCAGAAACTTTTGGAAATCGAAGCAATCAAGGTCAATCTTGAAATCGAAAAAGCCAAGAAAGAAAATGCCGACCGTATGTACGAGATGGAAATGAACCGCCGGCATCAAATTGAGATGGAAGCCCAGGCAAGACGGAACGCGGATATGCAATCTCAAATTGCGGCAAACACCGCCGCTGCCGCCGCCTCGGCAGAACGGATGCGTAAGGATGCTGCTTCTGCAGCTGCCGACGCTGCCGCCACCCAGGCTCGGATTGCTGCCGATATGAATGCAATCCGTCTCAATGAATATTATAATTCCTGAACATTGATTAAAATTTTTAACCCGGCCTCCCATGATGGAAGCCGGGTTCTTTTTTGATGAAAAATTTGTTTTTTGAACAAAAGGTTCTTTTCTTTCCTTTTTGTTTATTCCATCGTTCCCGCGTCGGATTCGTCTGTATCCTCCGCCTCTTGCGCTCTTGCCTGCCAATCAGCCAATTCCTTTTCATAAGCTGCCAGAACAGCCGCTTCGATGCTCTTTCTGGTCCCTTCGTTGATGGGATGAACCACATCCCGATAAGTGCCGGTTGGTTCCCGTCTGCTGGGCATTGCAACAAAATAACGCTCCGGCCCTTCAATCACCTTCATATCGTGAACCGCCAGCGCGTCATTGAAGGTCACCGAGATCAACGCGCGAAGCCGACCTTCGGAATAAAATTTTCTGATTTTAATATCGGTGATCTCAAGTGCAGCCATAATTTGTCCTTCCTTCTTTTGTAAATTGCAAGCATCCGATCTCTTGTTGTCGGCAGTATAGCATATCATTTTTGCGAATTTGAGAATATTATGACAATCGCTTATGAATTTTGTGTAAATTTTATTGCTGTTCAAAATAATTTTATATCAAAGGAATATGTTGGGATTCCCCCCTTAAACGCTCCTATTTTCTGCCTTGTAAACAAAAATATACCGATTTATAAAATCCTCTCACCGAAAAGGGCGAAAATCAGTTGCAAATGGCTTTGTAATTTGGTATGATATCTTGGTATCGATCAACCTGTCTGTTTGCTGCTCTCAATCGGTGAAGAGGGGCAACGGCAGGAACAGAAAGGTGACAGACAATGGCAAACGAAAAGAAAAAAGTGGAACAGATCACCGCAATGGATGTGGACTTTACCCAATGGTATACCGACGTGGTGAAAAAGGCAGAATTGGTGGATTATTCCAGCGTCAAGGGCTGCATGGTCTTCCGCCCTTATGGATATGCCATCT
>JAFQMB010000081.1 GCA_017421095.1 Oscillospiraceae bacterium | reverse complement strand
TATCTCGGCAGTTTTTCCATCCGTGCCATCGCAGAATTTCCCTGGGAAATGGGGATGCTTGCCGCCGAATGCATTTTCTTCCTTTTTTATGCCAGAAGAATCAGCGGTTATCGGGATCGACGTACCCTTTGGATGAGCGGCTTTTTCGCCGGGCTCTGTCTTCTATTGACCCTTGCCTCCGGCGGTGTTCGTTTCTTTCTCTTGTTGCGGCAACCGGAATTGTTGAATGCTTATAACCAACCGGTGGTTTTGGATCTGACCTTTGCCCTTTTATCTCTTTCCGAGTTGGCTTCTCTTTCCTTCGGTCGCAGCGGCGACCCTGCTCAATTTTGCGATCAAAGCGGCCCCACTCTTCAAGAAGAAGAGGAAGCCGGCTTTGTATTATTCTGAAAGGAATGAAATACATCATGAAAAAGGTTCTTTATGTTCCTCTGGACGATCGGCCCTGTAACTATCATTATCCCTTGCAGATCGCCGCAATGTGTGACGATATTCGGCTGGTTGCCCCGCCTTTTGAATGGATGGGTCAGCTGAAGGTTCCCACCGAATCCGAAAAAATCTGGGCTTGGCTTTTTGAAGAAGCCAAGGATGCCGATTACGCCATTCTTTCTGTGGACACGCTGGTCTATGGCAATATCATCCACTCCAGAATCCATCAGCGCACCATGGAACAGATCGACGATTATCTCTCTCGCTTTGTTCGTTTGAAGGAAGAAAATCCCAATTTGAAAATTCATGCTTTCAATCTGGTGGCAAGAGTTGCGGGATATAACGGAGATTTTGAAGATCCCACCTACTGGTCAACCTGTGGCTGGGCCATTTGGAGAATCGGTGTTTTGCGGGATAAAATCGCAAGAGGCCATGCCACCGAAGAAGAAGAGGCAGAACTCCCCAAGCTGCTGGAAGAGGTTCCGGAAGAATATTTGAACGACTTCCTTGCCCGTCGGGAAAAGGATGCCTATGTGAACAGCCGCAGCATCGATCTGGTGCAGGATGGTATTTTTGATGCCCTTGTGGTTCCCAAAGATGACACTGCCGAATACGGTTATGCCGCCATTGACCAGAAGAAGCTCTCTCAAAAGCTTTATGAAACCCGTCTTTATGATAAGGTGATGGTCTATCCCGGTGCCGACGAAGTGGGCAGCGTTCTCTTTGCCCGGGTTTTCAACCTTTGCAAGAATTATACCCCCAGAGTTTATACCAGATATTCCTCTCTCCTTGGCCCCACTGTGGTACCTCTTTATGAGGATCGTCCCATCGCCGAAAGCATCAAAGCACAGATCACCAGCGCCGGCGGCGTGATGGTGGAAACTGCTGCCGATTCCGATCTTCTCTTTGCTCTTCACACTCCCGGTAAGGCAATGATCGAATGCGGTTTGCAGCATCAGAAGGATCTTTCTTTCACTACCCACACCAACCTGCACGAATTCTTCCGCTATCTGAACTATTATCACGACACCTATCAGAAACCCGTTGCCCTTTCCGACGTGGCATTCTCCAACGGTTCGGATATCGAAATGATGCGCCACGCACAAAAGGCCGGCATTTTGGAATTCATCGATGCCTATTCCGGCTGGAACACCTGCGAAAACTCCAACGGTATGGCCCTCGCTCACGGTATCATCGCCTCTTATTACGCCAAAGAAGGCTGGCCCGGTGAAACCAAGGAGCGCAGCCGTGAATTTGTTGCCATCAAGGTGTTCGAAGACTATCTCTTCCAAGCACAGATCATTGCCATGGCAGGCGCTTATGTCCGCGAAAACCACAACGGCAAGAACCCCTATTTTGTGGCTGATATTCATGACGAAGTTGCCAACTGGATGGGCAACAAACTGATTGAATTGGTAGCAGAGGAATTTGATAACAAGTTCCAGGGCCACAACGTAGTCAAGTTGGATACCTTCCGGATGCCCTGGAATCGAATCCACGAATTGCACTTCGATCTCAAGCTGGACTAAAATACAAAAAGTAACACCCGGTTTCTTTGGAAGCCGGGTGTTCTTTTATGAATAAAAAAATCCTCCGAAGCAGGAAAACCCGAATCGGAGGATTTGAAACTATGATTTAAGCGATTGTTTCGGCCTTTGCTTTGATGATGCGAACGGTCTCGATGGGACGGTCTGCATAACCGGTTTCCACATGGGCCAGTTTTTCCAGTGTCTCCTCCCCTTCCAACAATTGACCGAAAACCGAATGGTGGCCGTTCAGCCAAGGGGTGCCATCCTTGGAATGGACGATAAAGAACTGGCTGCCGTTGGTGTTGGGGCCGGCGTTTGCCATGCTCGAAGTGCCATACTGATGGGTCAGTTCTTTGCGGAATTCATCCCGAAAGGGTTCGCCCCAAATGCTGTCGCCGCCCATCCCGGTGCCGGTGGGGTCGCCGCCCTGAATCATAAAATCACAGATGATGCGATGGAAGATCAGGTTATTATAATAACCGCTCTTCACATGCTCCACAAAATTTTCAGCGGTTTTGGGGACCAGATCGTTATAAATCAAAAAGGTCATATCCCCCAAAGTGGTTTCCAGTGTGACCAGCGTGCGGCCGGCCTTTTTTTCCAGATCGTTCATTATCAGATTCTCCTTTATTTTTTCGGCTGTCGCCAATATTTATGAGTTTTCTTCCGAAATCTCTGTCAGGATCCGAACCGTTCGAATTACAACCGGAGATGCCGGCGAATCTACCGTTCCTTCTGCCAACGGCGCCGAGCAGATTTGATGAACAATCTCCATTCCGGCGGTCACCTGTCCAAAAACGGTGTATTGCCCCTCCAGCCACCAAAGACCGGGCTGCTTTTTATATTTTTCCCGCACCTCTTTTTCAATAGGCTTCCCCATTTGTTTTTCAGCCTGATCGAAATAATCGTCGTTGTATGCGGTTTTGGTGTCAACGATAAAGAAATGGCTGGTGTTTTTTCCCGCATTGTTTGCCATGGCAAGCGCGCCCGAATAAAGGGCCATGTCCGGTGTGTATTCCACCGCAAAAGGCAGACCCCAGATGCTGTCGCCCCCCATTCCGGTTCCGGTGGGATCACCTCCCTGGATCATCATATCGTCCACAATCCGGTGAAAGGTGACGCCGTCATAATATCCGTTCTTTGCAAGGGTGGTAAAATTTTCCACCGCCATCGGTGCCTTGTCCCCGTAAAGTTCCAGCGAGATCACACCCAGCTCGGTTTCAATCTCTGCTAAAATAACATCCGGAAGTTTGGTGTCGGTAGAAATGACCATCCGATCACAGATGGTGTATCCATCCATTTTTTGGGGCTCAGCCGGGGTGCAGGAAACAAACAAAACAGAGAAAAGAAGCAGTAAGAGGATCAGTTTTCTCATGCTTCATCCCCCGCAGAAACAGGCTCGGAACTGCTTTCTTCCGATTCGTAGATTTCAACACGGACAGAAAGGATTTTGATTTCTTCCTTCGGGAAACCCTGTTCGTCGGTTTCCGCCCCATTGATGGCATCCACAATCTCGAGTCCTTCAAAAACCTGACCGAAGATGTTGCAGGCCCAATCCAGTTCGGGGCATCCGCCAACCTGTTCATACTGGCTGATCACCTTTTGGGGGAAATTGTTCTGTTTCATCTCGGCAAAGATCTGGTCGCTGATTTCGCAGTTTCCGACAATATAAAACCGGCTGTCCCCTTTTTCGGGTTGGTCGCTGATGCTGCCCACAGCGCCGGGGAAATTCCAAAGTTTGGGAGAATATTGGTTGGCAAAAGGTTCACCGTAAACGCTCATGCCGCTTCCGTCATTTTTGGCGGCAATAAAGGCGCGCTTGGTTGTGATCTTATAGGCGACATAGTCGGTATATTTTCCGGTTTCGGCCATTTTGGTGAAATTTTCCACCGCAAGAGGCGATTGCACCGGGAAAAGCCGGAATTTGATGGTTCCCATGCTGGTTTCAATCACACCGATCTTATCGCCGGGCTGGGGCGGCTGCATCTGAATAAATTCGATCTCATTTTCGTCAATGGCTTCAAAACGGGCAACGCCGCTGACATTTCCCATAAAGGCACAGCCGGTAAACACCGCAAGCAACAAAAAGACGGCCAAAAACAAAGCCACATATTTTTTCATAAAAGCACTCCTGTTTTTCTTCCAAAAAGGAAGAGATATCTTTTTTGCGGAATCCGTTTTTCAATTCATTCTTTGCATGACAGATGTATTTTATCAAATTTCATCGGATAGTTCAAGCCTTGGCTTCTCTTTTCTTTGGTTTCTTTGACGGTCAGTGCAACGTAAATGATTGAAAATGCACTTGTAAATCACCGAAAAATCCGATATAATATATCGGAGATCCTTTGGGAGGTTATGGGTATGATTCTGACCGTTGATGTTGGTAATACACAGATCAAAATGGCCGGTTTTAAAGGGCTTGAAATGATCTTTTTTGCACGGATGAAAACCGATCACAACAAAACCGAAGATGAATATGCCATGATGATGGAACAGATGGTGCAGATGAAATATTCCGCTTCCGTGACATTTGATGGCGGTATCATCTCTTGTGTGGTGCCCAAACTGACCGAGACGCTGAAAAAAGCAGCGCTTCTCGCCTTTGGGTGTGATCTGAAAACGGTGGGAGCCGGTTTGAAAACCGGATTGAATATCCGTATTGAAAACCCTCAGGCGGTAGGTTCGGATCTGGTCTGTTCTGCGGTTGCCGCCCTCTCTGCCTATCCCCCGCCTTTGATGATCGTTTCCCTGGGAAGTGCTACGACCTTTACCGCCTTGGATGCAAACGGCAGTTTTTTGGGCGGTTCCATTATGCCGGGTGTTGATATTTCTCTTGCCGCTTTGGCAGAAAAAACCGCACAGCTTCCTGCCATCGGTCTTTATTCTCCCGAAAAGGCAATCTGCGGCAGAACATCTGACTGCATCAATGCCGGGATGATTTACGGAACCGCTTCTGCCATTGACGGGATGATCGCCCGCTATGAGCAGGAAATCGGAAGCAAACTGACAGTTCTTGCAACAGGCGGCAACGCTGCGGCGATCGTTCCCTATTGCACCAGAAATGTGATCATTGAAGATCATCTTGTTTTGCGCGGGCTTGCTCTGATCTATGCCCGTAATAAAAAATAATCAGAGCATCCATCTTTTCGCCCCTTTGCCGCATTTGCGGCGGGAAAATAAATTTGCGATGCATCCGGTTTTTAGACGGAGCGTCAGCAGGAGGAATTTTTATGATGCGAAAGACAAGACAGGAAACCACCCGGTTGGTGGGCATTGCGCTTTTCACAGCTCTTGTTGTGGTGTTGCAGCTTTTGGGCAGTTTCATCCGATTTGGCCCCTTTTCCATCTCTTTGGTGCTGTTGCCCATTGTAATCGGCGCCGCTGTTTACGGGGTAAAAGCAGGCGGCTGGCTGGGCTTTGTGTTTGGTCTGGCGGTGATCCTTTCGGGGGATGCCGCAGCCTTCTTTGCCATCAGCGTTCCCGGAACCGTTATCACCGTGTTGGCCAAAGGAATTCTGGCCGGACTCGGTGCCGGAATGGTTTATAAACTTTTGGAAAAACAAAACGCCACTTTTGGGGTGTTTGCGGCGGCGGCCGTCTGCCCAATCATCAATTCCGGAGTTTTTGCCCTGGGATGCCGGGTCTTCTTTTTTGAAACTCTGGCTACTTGGGCCGTCGGAGAGGGATACGGCGACGACGTCTGGGGCTATCTTATCCTTGGGATGATCGGATTGAATTTTGTGATGGAGTTTGTTGTGAATTTGATTCTCTCTCCTGCGGTTGTAACACTGATTCAAATCGGCAGAAAGAGCCTCGGCAAGCAGAGTGGCGATCACCAATAAGGTTTTACAAAGGTATATTGTCCAAAATAAAAACAATTTGAAGAAGGAGTGTTCTTTCATTATGGCGTCAAAAGTTTATTTTTCTTCTGAAATCACCCCGGAAAAGGTTTTGGAACTGGTTCAAAAGTTAGGAAAAAAGCTTCCCGGCAAGGTCGCTGTAAAGGTTCACTCGGGTGAAAAAGGCAATCAGAATTTCCTTCGTCCCGATTTTTGGAAACCGGTGATTGATTCCCTGCAAGGCACTGTTGTGGAATGTAACACCGCTTATGAAGGGGCAAGAAATACCACCGAACGCCACGAAAAATTGATGGAAGAACATGGTTGGAAAGCCCTTTTCCCTGTTGATATTATGGATGGCGAAGGTCCGGATCTGGAACTTGCAATCCCCGATGGAAAGCAAATTCAGACCAACTATGTTGGTAAAAATCTGGATCTTTATGATTCCATGCTGGTTCTTTCCCACTTCAAAGGGCACCCCATGGGCGGTTACGGCGGCGCTATTAAGCAGCTTTCCATCGGCGTTGCCTCTTCTTACGGAAAGGCCTATATTCACGGTGCAGGCGAATCGGAAAAAATCTGGACTGCCAGCCACAACTGCTTCCTGGAAGCCATGGCGGATGCAGCAAAAAGCGTGGTGGAATATTTCGGCGGAGATATTGTTTATGTGAATGTGATGAAAAATATGAGCGTCGATTGCGACTGCTGTGCGGTCGCTGAAGATCCTTGTATGAAAGATATCGGCATCCTGGTTTCGGATGACCCCATCGCCATCGACCAGGCTTGTATCGACTTGGTTTACGCCTCCATTGATCCGGGAAAAAATCATTTAATCGAAAGAATTGAAAGCAAAAACGGCGTTCATACCATTGAAGCTGCCGCCGCTTTGGGCTATGGCTCAAGAGAATATGATCTGATTGAAGGATAAAACAAATCCCCTTGATGTAGAAACAATCTGCATCAAGGGGATTTTTCTGTTTTCGAAAACCCGATTATTTTCTTTTATTGCCGATAGGACAGCAAAAGGGATTGATACCGCTCTTCCACCAAAATATCGGCTAAAAGACCCTCTTCCTGATAATCTTCAGAATAAACAGCGCCCTTTTCTCTGACTTTCGAAAGCAGACCCGCCTTGTCATAGGGCAACAAAACGGTGATACGGATAAAACCTGCCTTCAGCTTTTCCGCAATTCGTTCCAAAAGCGTGTCAAGCCCTTCGCCGGTATAGGCAGAAACCGGAATCATCTGTTCGGTCAATGCCGGGCGATCCTCTTTCGGCAGTCTATCAATCTGATTCATCACCGTTAAAATCCGATTGGCATCACATCCGAGTTCTGCCAACAGATTCCGGCTGACTTCCATTTGCTGTGTGGCAGCAGGATCGGAGGAATCGGCCACAAGAAGCACCACATCGCCGGAAATCACCTCTTCCAGCGTGGAACGGAAGGCATCTACCAAATGGTGGGGCAGCCGGGAAATGAAACCGACGGTATCCACCAAAATGGCGCTCTGCCCACCGGGAAGTTCCAGACTTCTTGCGGTGGGATCCAAAGTGGCAAAAAGCATATTGGCACTCATCACATTGGCGTCTGTCAGTTTGTTTAACAGGGTGGATTTGCCGGCGTTTGTATATCCTGCCAAGGCCACCACCGGGATCTGATTTTTCTCTCTTTTTCTGCGGGTTACTTCCCGTTTTTCGCTCATTTCGGCCAGTTTACCTTTCAAAAAACTGATCCGCTGACGGATGGCCCGACGATCGGTTTCCAGTTTGGTTTCACCGGGGCCTCTTGTTCCGATGCCGCCTCCCAAACGGGAAAGATCGGTTCCGATGCCGGACAAGCGGGGCAATCTGTATTGCTGCTGTGCAAGTTCCACCTGCAATTTCCCCTCTGCACTGCGGGCTCTGGAAGCAAAAATATCCAAAATGATCATGGTTCGGTCCAAAACTGCACAGCCGGTTTCATTTTCGATGTTGCGCATCTGAACCGCGGTCAATTCCAGGTCGAAGACCAAAAGGGTGATCCCGTTTGCCGACGCAAACTGCCGGATCTCTTCTAATTTTCCGATGCCCACACAGGTGGCACCGTCGGGATGGTCTTTCTTTTGAATGGTTTGCCCTTTCACATCAAGACCGGCGGTTTCGCAAAGCAGTGCCAACTCTCCCATACTGTATTCCGCGTCATATTCTCCGCTGTCAACCCCGACCAAAAAGCATTTCACCGCCTCTTCTTC
>JAFQMB010000013.1 GCA_017421095.1 Oscillospiraceae bacterium | reverse complement strand
CCGCATAAATCTTCATGCCGTAAAGCCCCTCTTTTCCAAGGGCCGCCCGCAAAGAGGCAACCTTTTCTTCGGTTTGGGCAGCCAAATTGGGCAGAAGGAATTTTTTGTCCCCCCGATAGTTGGTCCAATGATCGTCCTTCTCCTCGCCATACAATTCGCCCCGCAACAGCAAAACATCCACTGCAAGCAGCCCGAATTCTCCCACCAAAAGATGATCAAAGGTATAGATTTTTCCTTTGTTTTTGAAGCAAAAATCAGAAATTATTCTGCTTCCGGAGAGGGAAAAGCGCCGTTTCAGAATGCCGGCCACCTGTTTTTTATAACCGTCGGAAAGATCGTTGTGACGCACAAGTCCCATTTTCTTTCTGCGAGAGATGGTAACGACCACCACGATCAGAGCGGCGGCAAAAAGCGCAATGCAAAGGTAAATCAGATTGCGCAGTTGTTCTTCTGTCATCTTTTTCGCTCCTTTCGGGCAATGAGTTGAATTTTTTGGGTCTTTATGCGGCGCAAAAAGCAACCTGCTTCAAAAAGGTTCGAAAAACAAAACCTTTCATTGATATTATACCACAAACATTTTATTTTGTATCCACAGAGGGGCCGGTTTCTGACATTTTGGATAAAACCATATCGATCAGGGTGACAGGGGATTCCCCTTTATTCAATTTGACCGAAACATAGGGTTTTTGTGACGCGTTGACCATCACTCTGCCCTTGAAAGCCCCCGCCAAATGAGAGAGGACCTTCATTTCCAGCCCTTTATAATAAAACAAAAGAGAAACGCCCTGCTGTTTGATCTCGTAAATGCCAAGATTGGTGGCCTTGTTGCGCAAAAGGCTCACCTGCATCAATCCCAAAACCGAGGTCGGGGGATCGCCGTAGCGATCGATCAGTTCATCAATCAGATCCGAACGATCCTCTTCGGTGCGTACTGCGGCAATTTTCTTATAAACTTCAATCCGCTGGCTGTAAGAGGTGATATAAGATTCGGGCATATGGGCATTGATCTGCAGATCCACCACGCATTCCACTTCGGGCCGCGGAGGTTTGATGCCCTTTTCCTCTGCCACCGCCTGTTCCAGCAGCCGCAGATACATATCATACCCAACCTGTTCCATATGACCGTGTTGGTTGCCGCCCAAAACACTACCCGCCCCGCGAATCTGAAGATCCCGCATGGCGATGCGGAAGCCGGAGCCGAAATTGGTGAATTCCCGGATGGCTTCCAGCCGTTTGGTGGCCACCTCGGTGAGCACCTTGCCTCTTGCGAAGGTGAAATAGGCATAGGCCCTTCGGGGGCTTCTGCCAACTCGCCCCCGCAGCTGATAAAGTTGAGAAAGGCCCAGATGATCGGCATTTTCCACAATCAGCGTGTTGGCGTTGGAAACATCCACCCCGGTTTCGATGATGGTGGTGCAGACCAAAACATCGGTTTCGTGGTCCATCAGCCGTTGCCAGACCTTGGAAAGTTCCTCTTCACCCATTTTCCCGTGGCCGATATCCACTCTGGCTTCGGGAACCATTTCCGAAACTTTAGCAGCACAGGAGAGAATATCTTCCACCTTGTTGTGCAGATAGAAAACCTGACCGCCCCGACGAAGTTCCTTGCGGATGGCTTCTTTGATGGGGATCGGATCGTATTCCAACACATAGGTCTGCACCGGCTGGCGGTCCATGGGCGGCTGCTCGATGACACTCATATCCCGAATGCCGCTCATAGCCATATTCAGAGTTCTGGGGATGGGGGTAGCAGAAAGAGTCAACACATCCACCTCTTTGAACATCTGCTTGAATTTTTCTTTGTGGGCAACCCCAAAGCGCTGTTCCTCATCAATGATCACCAACCCAAGATCCTTGCAATCCACATCCTTTTGCACCAATCGATGGGTTCCGATGACCAGATCCACCACCCCTTTTTTCAAATCGGCCAAAATGGCCTTTTGCTGCTTGGGAGTGCGGAAACGGGAAAGAATCTCGATGCGGAAGGGATAGCCTTCAAACCGCCGCAAAGCGGTTTGATAATGCTGCCAGGCCAAAATGGTGGTGGGGCAAAGAAGCACACACTGTTTCCCCTCATACATACATTTGAAGGCGGCCCGAAGGGCAACCTCGGTCTTACCGAAGCCCACATCACCGCAAAGAAGCCGATCCATGGGCACCGGGCGCTGCATATCTTTTTTGATCTCTGAAATACTGCGAATTTGATCATCGGTTTCTTCGTATTCAAACCGATCGTCAAATTCTCTGGTGAAATTATCGTCTTCGGAAAAGGCAAAACCCTTGGATTTGAGCCGGGCGGAATAAAGCTCGATCAACTCTTTCGCCATCTGTTTCACGGCCGTTTTCACACGGGATTTGGTCTTTTCCCATTCACCGCCGCCCAACTTGTTCAGTTTGACAGCGCTGCCGTCTTTGGCTCCCAGATAACGGGCCACCAGATCAAGTTGGCTCACCGGGACATATAAAACGCCGCTTTCTGCATAGCGGATTTTGATATAATCTTTGGCGATGCCGCCCGTTTCGATCTTGTGAATTCCCGAAAAGATGCCAATGCCGTGGGTGGCGTGGACAACATAATCCCCCTCCACCAGATCGGCCAGGGAATCATAACGCTGGCCCTTGGGTTTGGGCCGTCTGAGCCCGCTTTTGGGGGAAGAGAGATCCTGCCCCTGGGTGATAAAAAGGGTGCGGGAGGAGGGAATCTCAAATCCGGCACTCAAAGGTGCAGGCAAAACGGTGATGCTGCCCAAAAGAACAGAGGAGGGATTGCGGCTGAAGGTAGCGCGGATGCCCTCTTTTTCCAGATCGCTCACCAATGCCCGGCCGCTTTTTTCCGAGCGCATGGCAATCAAAACAGCATATTTTCGCGAAACATAATCCAAAAGATCTTCCTTGATGGCCGAGAGAAGGCCGCTCCAGGGGCTTGCGGTGGGCAGATGCAGCGTGAAACTGCTTTTGACCGGCAAGAGAGTGTGTCCCTTGGCAAAGGTGTCAAGCAAGAGGGTGTCTGCCGCCCCAAGGGCTTCTAACAACGCCCCGACAGAAAGGGAAAAATCCTTTCCGCATCCTGCCATACGCCCCTGTTCCAACAAACCCTTGATATCTTCGTTCAGTTGAAAAGCATATCCGGCTGCCCGATCGTGAACTGCCTGCAAATCCGAAACCAGAATCAACGGATTTTCAAGATAGTCCAGAAGGGTGGCAGGTGTTTTGAAGGCGGCGTGATAATAGGCATCCCTGGCAGGCAGAGAAACCCCCGAAGAAAGCATGGCAAGCTGTTTCTTTAAGGTATCTTTCAGTTCCTCGTTACCTTTTTTGACCGCCTTTTCCAAGGAAGAGGAGATGGCATCTTCCAAAATTTCAGCCGGGAAGGTCAATTCTCTGGCAGGGGAAAGTTCCAAACCCTTCAAACGCTGGGTGCGCCGCTGGGTTTCCAAAGAAAAATGTGAAATGGAATCGATCTCATCTCCAAAAAATTCCAACCGCACCGGCTCTTTATCCGCCGGAGAAAAGAGATCCAAAATGCCGCCCCGAACAGAAAATTGGCAGACACCGTCTACCTGTTCTCTCCGTTCATAACCGTTTTCCGACAAAAGGGCAGAGAGTTTCTGCAGGGAGATCTCGTCCCCTTCTTTCAAGGTGAGGAGATGGGATTGCAACACCTCTTTGGGAAGGGTGAGCTGGCAAAGCCCGTCTGCACAGGCAATAACGACCGGCAGATCGGATTTTATGAGACGGGTGAGGATGCCAAGGCGCTCGCTTTCATATTCTCTGGAAGCCCCCTCCATCCCGGAAAAAACATAATCCCGAACAGGAAAGAAGGCGGCGGTTCCCTCGCCGCACATGGTGCAAAGATCCTCTGTCAAACGGCGGCCTTCCCGTTCCTCTGAAACCAAAATCAAAACAGGCCGCTTGGGGAATTTCTCGCGAAGGGCAGCACAAAAAAGCCCTCTGTGAACGGCAGAGAGCCCGAAAAGCGCCAACGGCGTTTCCTTTTTTTCGATTTTTTTCAAAACCTCCGGAATGGGCGGAACGTCCAAAAGCAGGTGAGAAAAAAGTTTCATATGCTTGCCTCGTCAAAGAAGAATCAAAGGGCTTCGCTGCCCTCTTTTTTGGGTTTCTTTTTGGTGTTAAAACGGTTCATGGCCAAATCGGTCTGTCCTTGAATGATTAGTTTGGCGGCTTTGGCTGCCCGGTCTGCGGCATCTTCCATCTCTTTCCATTCCGCATCTGTGAATTTGGAAAGGACCCAGGCGGCCAGATCATAATCTTTGTGGGGTTTATCTCCGATGCCAAGACGGATCCGGGGGTAATCATCGCTGCCCAACAGTTGGCTGATATCCTTGGCACCGTTGTGACCGCCGTGGCTGCCGTTTCTGCGGATGCGCAAAACGCCGGGATCCTGGGTGATGTCATCAAAGAAAACAAGAATATTCTGGGGCGGAATTTTATAAAAGGCTGCCGCCTGAGAAACGCTCTGCCCCGAGTTGTTCATATAGGTTTGGGGCTTCATCAAAAGGCAACTGATACCGGCAATCTCTCCCTGTCCGATCAAAGCTTGATATTTGAGCCGATCCACCCGAATGTTCTCTGATGCGGCCAGTTTGTCCAAGGCCAAAAATCCGGCATTATGCCGGGTCTTTTCATAGGTGATACCGGGGTTTCCCAGCCCGACAACCAGCCATTTGGGACCGCCTTTGTTGCTGAATTTTCCGAATAATGCCATAAAATATGCTCCTTTTGTGGTGGAAAATGCGTGCTTTTCAAAGCAAAAAGCCGTCATTTTGAGCGAAAAAACGCCCCTTTTCGGCTCAAAAAATCCCATAACACTTTGAGCGAGACCGCCTTCGGCCCCGCTTGCTTGTGCGATGAAAAGGCGTCATCGCATCGCCTGTTTTCAGTTTACCATATTTTGCAAAAAAATCAAGAATCTACCTGCAATTCCTTGGCTTCTTAGGTGGTTTTTATATTGTGCTTTTGCGGAATTTATAGTATAATAACTTTATATATGAGAAAAGGCGGCTTTTTTTGACAAAGGCCCGAACAAAAGAATTCAAACAGGAAAAAAAGGACTGCTTTTATGCAAGGATATTTTGATCATGCTGCCACCACACTCATCGATCCCGAGGTGGCAAAAAGAGTATATGATGCGATGCTGGAATTTCCGGGCAATCCCTCCAGCAGCCACCGTTTGGGAATGCAGGCGGCGGTAATGCTCAAAAAGGCCAGAGCCGGGATTGCTTCTCTTGTGGGGGCAAGTGAGCAGGAAATCTTTTTCACCTCCGGCGGAACAGAGGGAAACAACCTGCTTTTGCAGGGAGCGGCCGAACGGATGCAGAAAAAGGCGCCGCAGATTTTATATTCCGAAACGGAACACGCCTCGGTGAGCGAAACGGTGGCCCATTTGGGTCAAAAGGGTTCCTCTCCTGTAGCGATCGCCCCTCAAAAAAACGGCGGTGTGGATCCGGAAGGTTTTTTATCCGCCCTTTCCGATAAAGTGGGGCTTGCAACCTTTATGGCCATCAACAATGAAACCGGGGCAACAAATCCGGTTTCATCCCTGGCAAAGGAGATCAAAAAGCGCCAAAAGGAAACATTGGTTCACACCGATCTGGTTTCTTCTTTGGGGAAGATGCCCATCCATCTTTCCACTATGGGCGTGGATATGGCCACCTTCAGCGGTCATAAAATTCACGGCCCTTATGGCGTCGGCTTTGTTTACATCAAAAAAGGCCTGCACCTGCGCCCCTTTCTTTTGGGCGGCGCTCAGATGGAAAAGGTGCGGCCGGGAACCGAAAATCTGCCCGCTGTTTTGGGCCTTTCTTTGGCGTTGGAAAAGGCAATATCTGCCCAAAAGAAGAATTATGACGCTGCAAAAAAATGCAGAGAAGCGGCCATCGGTGCCCTTTCGGCCGGGCTTCAGAATCCGACCTTCCGGATCGGGGAATCGGATTCTCCGTTCATTTTGAACCTTTCGACCAATACCGTCAAAAGTGAAACGGTGCTCAATTATCTTTCGGGTAAAGGGTTTTATATCTCTGCCGGAAGCGCCTGTGCAAAGGG
>JAFQMB010000080.1 GCA_017421095.1 Oscillospiraceae bacterium | reverse complement strand
GCTGTATTTCGCCCTGAGGCCTTGAAAATCTCGCCAACCAGTGTAGTTGTCGTAGTCTTGCCGTTTGTGCCTGTAATAGCCACAAAATTGCCTTCTCCGAGTCTGTAGGCGAGCTCCAGCTCACCGATGATCTCAGCGCCAGCTTCAAACACGTTTCTCCTGCCGGTGCCGCTGTGGGCACGCCTCTTTCCGATCGGCTGAGAAAGAGCTATTTTATCAGCGATGATGTCCAGCTTTCTCCCTTGGCCACCGCTTATGTCCGGGCAAGAGGTTCCGACCGGATGAGCTCTTTCGGCGATTGGATCTCTCTCTCCCGCGAGTGTGATCTTTCCACCGCTTTGCAGATCAAGCACGAGGTTTCCGACGGAATCATTGCCCCCGGTTATACTCCCGAGGCTTTGGAAGTGCTCAAAAGCAAGCGCAAGGGCAACTATAACATTGTTTTGATCGACAAGGATTATAAGCCTGCTCCCATCGAACACAAGGATGTTTACGGTGTCACCTTTGAACAGGGCCGCAACGAACTGAAAATCGACGAAGAGATGCTTGCCAACCTGGTCACCGAAAACAAGGAACTGCCTTCTGAAGCAAAACGCGACCTGATTTTGGCGCTAATCACTTTGAAATACACCCAGTCCAACTCGGTCTGTTATGCCTATGACGGTCAGACCATCGGTGTGGGTGCCGGTCAGCAGTCCAGAATCCATTGCACCCGTCTGGCCGGCAATAAGGCCGACCTTTGGTTCCTCCGTCAATGTGAAAAGGTTCAGTCTCTGCCCTTCCTGCCTGAGGTGGCAGGCCCCACAAGAGACAATGCCATTGATGTTTATCTTTCTGCCGATGAATGTGATGATGTGTTGAAAGATGGCGTTTGGCAGACCCTCTTCTCTGAAAAACCCGAAAAACTCACCCAGGAAGAAAAGCGCGCCTATTTGGATTCCATCAGCGGCGTTTCTTTGGGCAGTGATGCCTTCTTCCCCTTCGGTGATAACATCGAGCGCGCCAAAAAGAGTGGTGTTTCCTTCGTGGCCCAGCCCGGTGGCAGCATCCGTGACGATGAGGTGATTAAGACCTGCAATAAGTATCAGATGGCCATGGCCTTCACCGGCATCCGTCTGTTCCATCACTAATGACACCAACGCCCCAAGCAGGGCATCAAAAAAGGAGAAAGCAAAGATGAAGATTTTGATCGTGGGTGGCGGCGGAAGAGAACATGCCATTCTGAAAAGTCTTTATAAATCCCATCCGGAAGCGGAATATTTTGTGCTTCCCGGAAACGGCGGCATTGCCAAATTGGCCGAAATCGCCCCCATCGGCGCCAAGGATCTGGATCGAATTGTTTCCTATGCAACAGAAAAGAAAATTGATTTTGCGGTGGTTGCACAGGATGATCCGTTGGCTCTGGGGCTGGTGGATCGGCTGGCTGAAGTGAATATCCCTGCTTTCGGCCCCAATAAAGCTGCTGCCCGAATCGAAGGCAGCAAGGCTTTTGCCAAAGATCTGATGCGCAAATATCAGATCCCCACCGCCGATTATCAGGTGTTTGATGATGCTTCGGCCGCCAAAGCTTATTTGCAGGAACAGACCACCTTCCCGGTGGTGGTGAAGGCAGACGGGCTGGCACTTGGCAAGGGTGTGCTCATTTGTGAAACCAAAGAAGCGGCGCTGTC
>JAFQMB010000079.1 GCA_017421095.1 Oscillospiraceae bacterium | reverse complement strand
GAGGCGGTGCCTGCCCTGATCGATCTGGCCCATTCCCTGGACGAAGAACTGGGCACCGATATTCAAACGACCATCCGGGAAAACGATATTTGGCAGGCGGTAAAGAAGCAGACGGGCCGTTCCGATGAAACCTATGACCTTTATTGCAACACCGCCCGGGAATTGCAGTATCTTTCCGAAAAGAACGCCGAGCGCTCGCTCTTTTCTCGAACCATTCCCTCCATTCGGGCACAGATTGCTCTGACAAGGGCCGATCTCGTCCCCGAGCCGAAAGATATTGATCGGGATTGAACTGTTTTTTCGGGTTTCAACCATACCGCTTTGTGCCATTTTGGACACAAAAACAAACACCTCCGGCTTGGCCGGGGGTGTTTGTTTCGGAAAACCGCAGTTGTTCCATTTTGCTCCCTTGCTCTTTTGACAGAGAAGCACGCAGAGCGTGACGGAGGGAGTGTGGAGAAGGCACACAAAGAAACACCCGCCTCGTTTCAGGCGGGTGGCTTTGCTTTATTTGATTTCCTGTTCCAACGCGTCAAATTCAGGGGTGTTAAAAAATTCGCCAAGGGTAATCTCTAATCCGTCACAAAGTTTCTTGATTGTAACAGTACCCGGATTTTGGCTTTTTTCATTCAGAATACTATACACAGTGGAAGGAGAAACACCGGAAATACTTGCCAATTCATTGATCGCAATACGATGCTCATCACACAGTTGCAGGATACGGTTGGCAACCGCTTCTTTTGTGCGCATCACACACGCCCCCTTCCCACTTTATCGCATTTAGTTTATCCGAGTTTGCGATAAATCGTGTGGGATATATCGCAATTTTGGGACTGATGTGCTATAATTACGATATATCGCAAGAAAAAGGAGATGGTGGTGTTGGTTTGCACCTTTTTTGGACACAGAGAGTGCTATGGCTTGGACAAGGAACGGTTGGAGCAAACAATTGAAGCGTTAATCGGTCAAGGGGTTAAAACCTTTTATGTGGGAAACCAAGGGCAATTTGACGCTGCGGTTGCCGCCGTTTTGCGAAAATTGCAACAAAAATACCCCGAGATACACTACGCCGTGGTCTTGGCCTATTTGCCCATCAAGCGGCAGGAAACAAGTTCTTTTGATCATGAAATTTTCCCCGAGGGGATTGAAGTCGGCCCGCCGAAATTTGCCATCCAAAGAAGAAACCGATGGATGCTGGCCCGGGCGGAATATGTGGTCTGTTTTGTTCAAAGAGAGTTTGGCGGAGCACATCAATTTTTACAGGCGGCGAAGAGGCTGGGAAAACGAGTGATCAATTTAGGTTAGCCGGCCCTCTCACTCGACCTTGGTCGATTGCTCCCACTTAGAATGAGATGAAAGGCATAGCATAGCGGAGAGGGCGGAGAGCATTGTGAAAAAGTTTCGCCAAAACAAAAAACGATCCCTCTGCGTTTGGCAGAGGGATCTGCTTTTTTATTTTTCTTCCAACAGCGAAGCGATCAACCCGGCGGCATCACACAAAGCATCTGTGTCGGCCAGTTCCACACTTCCCTTGTCCATCGCCTTGGCCAGTTCGCTCTGAATGGGCACCTGAGCCAACAGACGGGTGCCATAGGAAGCGGCAATC
Organism: Oscillospiraceae bacterium; assembly: GCA_017421095.1. Taxonomy (GTDB): domain Bacteria; phylum Bacillota; class Clostridia; order Oscillospirales; family Ruminococcaceae; genus RGIG1943. Next base: position 12,143 of record JAFQMB010000079.1, on the reverse strand, counting down.
TCGGCGGTTTTGGATTCTCCGAACACAGAGATCTTCTTGCCGCAGTCGGGGCAGGAGATATAGCTCATATTTTCCACCACGCCAAGCACCGGCACGTTCATCATATCGGCCATCTTCATGGCCTTTTGCACAATCATTCCCACCAGTTCCTGGGGGCTGGTGACCACGACGATGCCATCAATGGGCAGGCTTTGGAAAACCGTCAGCGGCACATCCCCCGTTCCGGGAGGCATATCCACCAACAAAACATCCACATCTCCCCAGCAGACATCCGTCCAGAACTGGGTAACGGTGCCGGCAATCACCGGGCCGCGCCAGATCACCGGATCGGTTTCATCGGGCAAAAGAAGATTGACACTCATCAGGCCGATATCGGTTTTGGTCTTGGCAGGAAGCAGACCGTCGGGGCAGGCCTCGGCGCCACCCTTCACCCCAAAAGCTCTGGGGATGGAAGGACCGGTAATATCCGCATCCAAAACGCCCACAGAAAGATCCATTCTGCGCAGTGCCACCGCCAAAAGGCTGGTGACCATGCTCTTGCCCACGCCGCCCTTGCCGGAAACGACGGCGATCACCTTTTTCACATTGCTCTGCACATTGGCCTTGGCACGCAGATCCTGTTGTTCGGTTCTTTCGCCGCAGTTGGCAGAGCAGCTGCTGCAATCATGATTACATTCGCTCATGCTCATTCATTCCTTTCTTTTTTCAGACGAGCAAAACGCTCGAGAATCTGTTTGTTCGGCAGCGATATGGCTGCAAAAAGCAGTATAACACTTTGAAACCCATTTTGCAACGCTGTCTTTCTTTGAAATTTTTATCCCACCGAAAAAAAGCCCCCGACACAGGATTTTCTGCATCGGGGGCTTGTTGGTCAAGAAGGTATTTTCGCTCCGAACAGACTCAGTCGGCCAGCAATTCTTCCAGCTGATCAATCAAAGAATCAAAGAGGGCGAGTGCTTTATCGATGGGTTCGGGGGTGGCCATATCCACACCGGCCATCCGCAAAAGCTCAATGGGGGTCTTGCTGCAGCCGCCGGAAAGGAAGGAGAGGTAATCCTTCACCGCCTCTTCACCGCCCGAAAGGATGCGTTCAGAAAGGGCGATGGCAGCAGAAAAACCGGTGGCATACTGGAAGACATAGTAATTATAATAGAAATGGGGAATTCTGGACCATTCCAATGCGATCTCGTCGTCCACCACCATTTCGTCGCCGTAATAAAGCTTGTTCAGATCATAATACATCTTGTTCAGCGCCTCGGCAGTCAAGGCGGCGCCGGTGGCGGCCAGTTCGCCGATCTTCATTTCAAATTCGGCAAACATGGTCTGACGGTAAAGGGTGGTGCGGAACTGTTCCAGGAAATAGTTGATCAAATAGGCTCTCTGCTTTTTATCGGTGGTCTTCTTTAAAAGATTCTGCATCAGAAGAGCCTCGTTGCAGGTGCTGGCCACCTCTGCCACAAAGATCACATAATCGGCATAAACCAGCGGCTGATTCTTGCAGGAAAGATAGGAGTGCATGGCATGGCCCATTTCATGAATCAGGGTGAACTCGCTGTCCAACGTGTCTTTATGATTGAGCAAAACATAGGGATGGGGATCTGCCACACCGGAAGAATAAGCCCCCGAACGCTTGCCTTCGTTTTCATAAACATCGATCCAGCGGTTTTCAAAGGCGTGCTTCACCACATTAACATAATCCTCGCCCAAAACAGAAACGGTATCCAACACATTTTGCTTGGCCTCTTCATAAGGAATTTTGACATCGGCCTCGGCCACAATGGGGGCATAGATGTCATACATATGCAACTCATCCAATCCCATCAGCTTTTTGCGCAGCCGCATATATTTGTGCATCTTGGGCATATTGGTGTGCACCGTTTCGATCAGGTTTTTATAAACCTCCACCGGAACATTGGTGGCATCCAAAGAGGCTTCCAGCGTGCCGGGATATTTTCGGGCCCGGGAGAAGAAGAGCAGTTTCTTTGCCTGGCCGTCCAAAAGGCCTGCGGTGGTGTTTTCAAACTTTTTATAAGTGCCATAGAAGGTTTTGAAAGCGTTTTCCCGCAAAGTCCGGTCGGAAGACTGCATCAACGGAATGAAAGAGCCGTTGGTCAAAGGATATTCCTTGCCTTCCGAGTCGGTCACAGAGGGGAATTTCAAATCGGCGTTTTCAAACAAGCCAAACACATTTTCAGGGGTGCCGGCCATCTCTCTTGCGCTGGCAAGCAGAGCCTCTTCCTTATCCGAAAGGATATGATCCTTCATTCTGCGCATCTCGTCCATAGCGCCCTTATAAACTGCCAATTCCGGAGATTCGGCATAAAAGGCGTTCAGGGTTTCCTCGTCGATGGCGATGATTTCGGGGGTCTCAAAAGCGCTGGCGGCATTCACCTGCACCAAAAGACTCACCGCCTTGTTCTGCATATCCTGATATTTTGCCACCGCTTTATCCTCATCGGATTTCAAGCTGGTGTAGGAATAGATCTTCATCAGATCTCTGGTCATATCGTCCACCAGTTTGCGGTATTCCAGCAGCGTTGCGGCACTTTCGGAAAGTCTTCCGGCATAAGAAGCCAGTTTTGCAGGGTATGCGGCGGCCTTTTCCAATGCTGCCTGCCAATCTTCTTCGGTTTTGAAAATATCCTCGGTTGCCCAGGTATATTTGGGATCCACTTCCGAGCGCTTGGGAATTTTGTTTACTTCAGACATCTCTTTCGCTCCTTTGTTCCGCCAAAAAGGCAGTAATCATTCCATGACTTTTTAATTATAGCGAAAGAGCCGAAAAAGTGCAAGGAGAATCTGCTCATCTGTTCTCCAAGGTCGCTTTCTTTTTTGCAAAACGATTTTGCAAAAGAAGACAGGCGTCGGAGGAGAGCTGTAAAACGCCCTCTTTCTTTTCTGTTTCAAGGAGCAACACTTCTGCCCGCTTCTTTTTCAAAAAACAAAGAGCAGCCGCCATCTTGTCTGCCTCCACCGCGGAAAAGCTGCTCCTTCCCACCGAAAGGAAAAATTCAGCATCCCCTTTTGTCGGCTCTTTGGGCAGTACCTGAACACACCAATCCGAAAAGAGTGAAGCGGCCAGTGCTGCCCCGTCGGAAGCGTCTGTTGCCGTCGAAAGGGTGATCAGTTTCAAGAGTTCCGTCCCGGTGGCGGTGTTTCTCCCCTCTGCAGCCAAAAAGGAATTCCCGGTGGCCGGATCGTAATAAGAAACTGCGGCAGGCAGATGATATTGAAGATTGCCGTATTTTTTGCTGATGCGGTCTGCAAAGGTCTTTTCCAAAACAAAATAATCCTCGAAAGAAATCCCATATTGACTCTTTAACCGATCAAGAGCGCCGGCAGGCCCCTCTAATTTGGCATATTCTCCCAGTGTCCGATTGCCAAGGGAAAGTAAGGCAGGCAACCCTGCCATCTGCAGTTCCCCCGATATGGGATCACAGTCACAAAGAATCAACGAAGAAAAGCCGTCCGAAAACCCGTCTTCCAAAAAAACAGCCAACCGAAAGGGCGTTTCCTTGGAAACAATCACCGGTTCTGTCACCTGGCTTTCCGGCAACTTTTGGCGCAAAACCGCCAATAATAAAATGGCCAAAAAAAGGCAAAGGATCGCAGTAACATAGGCGCTGACCAGAAAAATGTGAAAATTTTCTCTACGCCGATTCTCTCTCTCTTTCATCTGCGTCCTCTCCCCCTTTTTTCAAAATGACCGCAAAATCAGTATGGCGGAAAAAAGCCCGGTTCATACAAAAGGTGCTCCTGGCCGGTTGAAAAAATTTTTCGTGGACAAATTCGATACACCCTGCTATAATATACAAAACGACCATTGATTATTTGACCAGACAGAAAGAATGCATCAAGAAGGAGATGGATTTTTATGAAGTTGATCTTTGCCATCGTCAACCCGGAAGACGGCACCCCCCTGGCCAAGGCATTGCGGGAAAACGGAATCGCCGCCACCAGACTGGCCACCACCGGCGGTTTTTTGATGCGCGGCAATGTGACTTTTATGATCGGTGTCGAGGATAATATGGTGGACCCGGTCATTTCTCTGATCTCGGCCAACAGCAAAGAACGCAAAGAACTGGTTCCTGCCACCGCGGCATACAGCAGCGGCAACAATATGTATCAGCCCACCCCTGTTGAGGTGACCGTGGGCGGCGCCACCGTGTTTGTGGTGGATGTGGATCGGTTTGAACGGCTGTGAACAGACAAAAAAAGATCCCGCCCTTTGGCGGAAACAAAGAATTGAAGCAATGGTTGGAAGAAGCGGCGAAAGAGAGAAGAATTTCTCACACCCTGATCCTTTCTGCCCCCACAGGAGCAGAACGTGATGCCGCCGCACTGGAAATCGCAAAATATATCCTCTGTCCGGAAATGACAGCCGATCCGAACCATTTGGATTGTGCCTGCTGCCGCAAAGTCGATCAAATGATCCATCCCGATCTGATCGTCCTTCGGGCGGACAATAAATCCGGCACCCTTTCGGTGCAAAAATTGCGGGAAGAATTGGTTGCAACCCTACCCGTTTTCCCCCACGAGGCAGAAAAAAAGGTCTATTATCTGGCCGATCGGATGTTGCCTGCCGCCCAGAATCTGCTGCTCAAAAGTCTGGAAGAACCCCCGCTTCACACCCATTTTATCCTGGGGTGCGAAATGGAATCGGAATTTTTGACCACCGTGCGAAGCAGAAGTGTGCATCTGCATCTTTCCCCCCTGACATGGGAAGAGATGAAAGAAATTCTGCCCGAAGCATCAAAACAGGAATTGCTCTTTGCCCTTTCCGGCGGTTATCTCAGCCGGGCAGCGGAACTGGGAGAAGAAAAGATTCAAAAGACAGAACGGTTGATTGAAACCATGCTCTCTGCCCTTCTTTCCCGAAAGGAATATGACTTTTTGGCCGCTCTGGAACAGGCAGAAAAGCAAAAATACACCGAATTTGTTCTGCGGGGAATGGTTTGGCTTTTGCGAGGTACTTTGGGATTGACCCCGCCGCTGGAAGGAGCCCTTTCGTCCTTGCAGAGCCGCTGCCGACAGGATTGGTCGGTTTCCAAAAGAACCAACCTGCTCGCCCTTTGCAACCGGATGCTGGCCCCCCAGATTGCCGGCAGAAATCAGATGTTGAAAATGACCTCTTTTGCGGCGTCTCTTTTTTCCTGACTGCCCCGGAAGAGAATTCAGATCATTTTGTGAGGAAGGAACCCAAACAATGACAACGGATATCATTCAGGTCCGTTTTCGAAGCAGCCAAAAGGCCTATTCCTTTGATCCGGACGGAATCAGATTCACCCCCGGTGAATCTGCCATTGTGGAAACGGCAAGAGGAATGGAGTGCGGCCTTTGCGTCACCGGAAACAGACCTGCCACCGAAGAAGAACTCTCCCGTCCTTTGAAAAAGATTCTGCGCAAAGCAAGCGAGAAGGACCTCTCTCAAAACGAAGAGAACATCAAAAAAGAGCAGGAGGCTTTTACCCTCTGCCAGGAAAAGATCGCCCATCACAAACTGGATATGAAGCTGATCAGCGCCGAATATGCCTTTGACCGTTCCAAGCTGCTCTTTTGCTTCACCAGCGACAATCGGGTGGATTTCAGAGAATTGGTCAAGGATCTGGCTGCCACCTTCCGCACCCGAATCGAACTGCGGCAGGTTGGGGTTCGGGATGAGGCCAAACTTTTGGGCGGCTTTGGCATCTGCGGCCGACCCTTCTGCTGCCATAGTTTCCTTTCGGAATTCCAGCCCGTTTCCATCAAAATGGCCAAAGAACAAAACCTCTCACTCAACCCCACCAAAATCAGCGGCACCTGCGGCAGATTGATGTGTTGCCTGAAATATGAGCAGGAAGCATATGAAGAACTCAACCGCATCACCCCCAGAGTGGGCTCGTCGGTGCGCTGTGAGCAGGGGGTGGGCACCGTGGTGGAAGCCAGCCCCATCACCGGGAAACTGCGGGTGAAATTGGACCACGATTTTGAAGCCCAGCCCATTCAGGTTCACAGAGATGAGGTGCAAATCCTGCGCTCGGGCAGAAAAAAATCCGGGAACAATCCGCAAAAAGAAGAGAAAAACACCCCGGAATCTTAACTTTTCTCCAAAAAAATTGCCAAAAAACTGTGAGATTTGTGGAAAAATCGGTTCCTCTCTTGCTTTTTTTTACAGATGGCATTATAATGTCCATATCCCATCTGAGGAGGTGCGATTTATGGCTTACGTAATCAACGAAAACTGCATTTCTTGCGGTGCTTGTGCAGCTGAATGCCCCGTCGAGGCCATCAGCGAAGGAGACGACAAGTTCGTCATCAATGCCGATGTTTGCATCGAATGCGGCGCTTGCAACGGCGTCTGCCCCGTTGGCGCTCCCAACCCCGCCGAGTAAGCATCTGCCCGGGTCTTGATTTTCAGGCCCAGCAAAAGAAGCAAAGAATCGCTGCACTCGCGCCGATTTGGCCTGCCGGTGCAGCGATTTGCTTTTTCTTTCAAACTATTTTCTGCGAATTTTTCTTCGCGTTTTGTTATTTTATCCGGGAAAAGAGGCGATCGTTTTGAGCGGCACATTATATCTGGTCGGAACCCCCATCGGCAATCTTTCGGATGTTTCTCCCCGGGCAAGAGAGATTCTTTCTTCGGTTTCTCTCATTGCCGCAGAGGACACAAGAGTCACCGGGAAACTACTCTCTCTTCTTGGAATTGAAAACCAACTGTTCAGTTATCATGAACACAACAAAAAAGAAAAGGGCGAAAAACTCCTTTCCCGCCTGTTGGACGGGGAAGATATCGCCCTGGTCAGCGATGCGGGAATGCCTGCCATCAGCGACCCGGGAGAAGATCTGGTTGCCCTTTGCAAAGACCATGATGTTCCGGTGAGTGTGGTCCCCGGGCCCTGTGCACTGGTTTCAGCTTTGGCCATCAGCGGTCTGCCCACCGCCCGTTTTTCCTTTGAAGGATTTTTGAGCACCGCAAAAAACGCCCGGATGACCCATCTTGCATCCTTAAAAGAGGATGAACGGACGCTGATTTTTTATGAAGCCCCCCACAAACTGGTTCGCACTTTGCAGGATCTTTATGAAAAATTGGGGGATCGGCGGATCAGTCTGGTGCGGGAATTGACCAAACTGCATGAAGAGGTCATCCGCACCACCCTTTCCCAGGCGGTTCTTCTTTATAACGAGGAGAAAAAGCCCCGGGGAGAATATGTCCTTGTTTTGGAAGGGGCAGCCCCCAAAGCCCCCTGTTCGGAGGAAGAGGGATTGGAATTGGCCCTTGCCCTTCGCAAAGAAGGGATGAGTTTGATGAGCGCCGCAAAAGAAGCGGCAGGGCGAACGGACGGCTCCAAAAACCGCATTTACAAACAATTATTGGATCTGGAAGAAGATTGACCGCCTTTTGGAACCAAAATTCATTTTCAGAAAGAACGATTCAGGATGAATTTTCATTTTGCAGCGCAACTGGCGAATCTGAAGCCCAGCGCCATCAGAGAAATTTTGAAATCCGCAGGCGACCCCAATCTCATCAGCCTTGCGGCAGGCAATCCGGCACCGGAGGCTTTTCCCTCTGAAATCCTGGGAAAAATCGCCGCAGAAGTCTTTGCCTCCGACCCCACCTCGGTGTTGCAATATTCGGTGACCGAAGGCTATGCTCCTCTTCGGAAAAAGATCAGCGATCTTTTAAGATGCCGTTGGCAGATTCAAAGCCGGGCAGAAGAAGTTTTGGTCACCTCCGGGGCACAGCAGGCCATTGAACTGACCGCCAGAGCCCTGTGTAATCCGGGGGATGTGATCCTTTGTGAAGACCCCAGCTTCATCGGCAGTCTGAACGCCTTCCGTTCCCACGGAATGCGTCTGATTGGGGTGCCGATGGAAGAAGACGGCATTTCTCTTGCGGCGCTGGAAGAGATTTTGAAGCGGGAAAAATCGGTCAAACTCTTTTATACCATCCCCAACTTTCAAAACCCCACCGGCAGAACCACCTCGCTTGCCAAGCGCAAAAAATTGCTGGAACTGGCGATGGCATATGATTTTATCATTTTGGAAGACGATCCTTATGGGGAACTTCGGTTTGCAGGAGAAAAACTCCCTCCCATTAAAAGTTTCGATCCCTCGGGCTATGTGGTTTACTGCGGCAGTTTTTCCAAAACGGTGGCCCCCGGTTTGCGGCTGGGTTTTGCGATTGCCCATAAAGAACTTTTAGCCAGAATGACCGTTGCCAAACAGGGCGAGGATGTCCACACTGCCCTTCTTTCTCAGGTGATGCTGGATCGATTCCTGCAGCAGGTGGATTATGATTCTCACATTCATCGCCTGCAAGAGATCTATCGAGCCAAGGCGGATGTGATGCTCTTTGGTATCAGAAAAGAATTCTCCTCCCGCATCCGCTATACCGTCCCCGAGGGCGGATTGTTTATCTGGGCAACCCTTCCCGATGAGGTGGATATGCCCACTTTCTGCAAAAAAGCGGCAGAGAACCTGGTGGCCGTCGTGCCGGGGAAAGCTTTTTGTGTGGATGAACAGGGTCTTTCCCACGCCTTCCGCATGAATTTTTCCACCCCCACCAACGAACAGATCGAAAAAGCAGTTCAAATTCTGGGCCGTTTGACCAAAGAGGTTTGCGGCGCATAAAAATCAGCATTTTCAAAGCGAGGTTGTGATCCAAATGGAACAGACAGAAAAAAAGATTATTCTTTCGGGCATCCAGCCCACCGGGATTTTCACCCTGGGCAATTATATCGGGGCGGTGAGAAACTGGGTGAATCTGCAGGAAGATTATCGCTGCCTTTATATGGTGGCCAATATGCACGCCATCACCGTTCGGCAGGAACCTGCCAAACTGCGTCAGCAGACCCTTTCCTGCTTCGCTTTGATTATGGCCTGCGGTGTGGATCCCCAAAAGGCCCCCATTTTCATTCAAAGCCATGTACACGAACACGCGGAACTTTCCTGGGTGCTCTCTTGCTACACCCAGTTCGGCGAACTGTCCCGCATGACCCAGTTCAAGGATAAATCGGCCAAAAACGCTTCCAACATCAATGCCGGTCTCTTCACCTATCCCAGCCTGATGGCGGCAGATATTCTTCTTTATCAGGCGGATCTGGTGCCGGTGGGTGCCGACCAACAACAGCATCTGGAGCTTTCCAGAGATATTGCCAACCGCTTCAACGGGCTCTATTCCCCCACCTTCACCGTTCCTGAGGGTTATATCCCCAAAGCAGGGGCAAGAGTGATGAGCCTGGCCGACCCCGAACGCAAGATGAGCAAATCCGACCCCAACCCCAACGGGGTGATCAGCATTCTGGACAGTGCAGACGATATCATCCGCAAGTTCAAGCGGGCGGTCACCGACTCGGATTGCTGCATCTCGTTTGAGCATGGCAGTGCCGGGGTGAAAAACCTCTTGACCATCTATACGGTGATGACCGGCAAGCGTATGGAAGAGGCCGAAAAAGAATTTGCAGGTCAGGGCTATGGCAGTTTCAAAGAGGCTGTGGGCGTGGCGGTGGCCGAAGCCCTTGCACCGGTCCGGGAAAAACACGCCGCTTTGATGAACGACAAATCCTATCTGGAACAGTGCTATACCGACGGAGCAAAGTTTGCCTCTCATCTGGCCAGAAAAACCTTGGAAAAGGTTTATCGCAAGGTCGGCTTTGTGAACACCCCCAGATTCTGATTCCAAGACAAAAAAGAAAAGAGAAGGTTGCCTTTTTCGGGCTGCCTTCTCTTTTTTTCTTGCCGTTTTCCCTGCCAAAGCCCTTTTTGGGAAGAGAGAAAAGAGAAGCATCGCAAAGAGAGTCTGCAACATAAAAACCCTCCGTCCGAAGACGAAGGGCGATCATTTTGCTGTTTTATTTTTTCTTTCCCAATTCTCTTTGGAAAGGGAGGTCACACATTCCACCCTTTTGCAACCCACGGCATCCTGTTCCCGCTCCTGGGTTCTCTCAAACAAAAAGCCGCACTTTTCGCTCACCCGTTTGGATTTGTGATTCCCCGAAAAATAAACAATATAAACCTTTTGACAGCCCAAACCTGAAAAACAGCGAGACAAAAGCACCTGAACCGCCTCGGGGACCAACCCTTGCCCCCAAAAGGGTTTGCCGATCCAATAGCCCAGTTCCGCCTCCCCCTTTTCCATGGGGAGATTTCCTCTGCCGGGCAGCATAATTCCCACACTGCCAATAACCTCGCCGGTCTGTTTGAACACCAGGGCATAGGTTTCTTCCGCCGAAAGCACCGTTTCAATGATCCGTCTGCTCTCTTCGCGATTTTGATGGGGCAGCCAGCCGGCGGAGGGCCCCACCATCGGATCAGAGGCATAACGAAACAGATCGTCGGCATCTTCTTTTTGCCAGGGGCGTAACATCAGTCGTTCGGTTTCCAGCCGGGCCATTTCGCCTGCCTCCTTTTTTGGAGAATTTTTGGCATCATAACACACAAAAAAAACGCTGTCAAGGGGCGTTTATAAAAGAAACAGCTGGGCGGTCAAATAACCCACCGAGAGAAACAAGGTGAGGGAAGGCTGCCCTTGAAACAACAACAAAAAGGCCAGCGCCAACAAAAAAAGCAACAGAAAAAAGGAAAGCAAAAAGAAAAAACGCCGCAGGGTGTCATAGGAAAAGAAGCGCACAAGGATCAATTCCAAAAGGCGACCACCGTCTGTGATGCGCATGGGCAACAGATTCCAAAGGCCCAGAATCAGATGGGGCGCCGACAACGATGCAGCAAGGGCGGGATTTTTCTTTCCGAGCAAAAGGGCCAAAAGCAAAAAACAGACGAGATTGACCCCCGGCCCCAAGAAAAGCACCCAAATTTCCTGCTTGCGGGTCAACTGCTCTCTTCCCCCCTCCACCCCGATTCCCACCAGGGAAAAGCGAATTTTCCGGGGCTTCTTTCCGAAAAAAAGCAGCCCGATCAGATGGGCCGCCTCATGAAGAAAGACGGGCAAAAGCAGATGAATGCCCCAAAAGGCCGTTTCCTCTGCCAGCAAAAAAGCCAGCAACACCAAAAAACCGAAATCCACCTTCCAAAGCGTCTTCCCCATCCCTTCCTCCTTTTGCCGGACAGACAGTTTTTCTCCCCGGTCAGCATATGTTTTTTTGTCCGAAAAAATGAAAAACAGAATCAAAGGAGGCGGCCAATGAACGGCAGATTCAGCGAACTCAAACGCAAATGGGTGATCGACCGAAAGGGTGGCAGCATTTTGGGTCGGGTGACGGATTTGGAGATTGATATGGCCCGAAACCGGGTGGTCAGTGTGGTGGCCGGGCAAAAAAAACACTGGTTCTTGCCCTTTTCGGTCACCGAAGAAAGTGTGATTCCCTGGCAACAGATCGATGTCATCGGGGAAGATACCATCTTGGTGATACAGTCGACAAAAGAAGGGGTGTCTGAACCGGAAAAGCGCCCTTAACCCAAAATCCTCATCACGAAAACCCTGCCTATCCATCCCATAACAGAGAAATGGTTGAAACCACCCGCAAACAACAAAAAGCACCGCAGACTCGCATTGGAATCTGTGGTGCAAATCTTTGAGCAAAAATAACTTTTTTGGCAGATGTGTTGGCATCCTTAACCGCCCAGATAGGCTTTTTTCACCTCGTCGCTGGCCGCAAGTTCCGTGCCCGTTCCCGAAAGAACGATGCTGCCTGTTTCCAACACATAAGCCCGGTCGGAAATGGCAAGGGATTTCCCTGCGTTTTGTTCCACCAGCAAAATGGTAGTGCCGTCTTTATTGATGGACTGAATGATTTCAAAAACCTGATCCACCAAGAGGGGCGAAAGCCCCATGGAAGGCTCGTCCAGCATCAAAAGTTTCGGTTTGGACATCAGCGCACGGCCCATGGCCAGCATCTGCTGTTCCCCGCCCGAAAGGGTGCCGGCGATTTGATTTTTCCGCTCTGCAAGACGGGGAAAACGGGTATAAATCCGTTCCAGATCTTCTTTGAAGGTGGTGTTCTTTTTCAGAGAATAGGCCCCCATCACCAGGTTTTCATAAACGGTGAGTTCCTGGAAAATGCGTCTGCCTTCCGGCACCTGAGACATTCCAAGCTGCACAATCTTATGGCAGGGGGTTTAGGTGATATCCTGTCCGTCATACAAAACCGTTCCCCCTTGGGAAGGGATCAGACCGATCACGCTTTGCATGGTGGTGGTTTTGCCCG
>JAFQMB010000078.1 GCA_017421095.1 Oscillospiraceae bacterium | reverse complement strand
TTCACAGGGTACCGCTGAGCCCTGTTGAATATTCCAAAATGACAGATCCCCTGCATCCAAAATAAAATATGCAGGATTTCCATACAAAAGTTGCTTTTCTCTTGTTTTTGAACCCATAATGAAGAAAATCGCCCACTTTTGTATCAATAATCATACCCAATCCGCGCTGATTTGTCAACAGGTTTTTCCCGTTTGTGTCGTTTTTTTGAATTTTCTGCAAACCAAAAAAGATTCAAATTTTCCACAAATTTTTTCCGCTTTCTGTTCGAAATGTCTGCGAAAATCGAAAAAAACACCTTTTCTTTGGCTTTTTTGATGTTTTTTGCCGTTTTGAGCAAGACGATTCTTGCACAATTTTATAGTTGAATTATTTTCTTATTTTTTCCTGTTTTTGCAACTTTTCAAAATCTTTCCGTCATTTTTACCGATTTTCTTCTTAAAAAATTGGCATATTGACCGATTTGATTCAAATTCCTCTATTGGATATATGCCTTAACATCTTTGTTCTTTCCCTTTTTCCCCTCTTTTTATCAGAAAGTAAAAAGGACGCCTTTTTTGGAGGCGTCCTCAAACTCTTTTCTTCCTTATGATTCTTTCACAACCCACAAACGGGTCACTCCGTAATACCGAAAGACCGCCAAGGCCGATTCAGTCACCTCTTCGCCGCAGACCAACACCGGCACCGCAGGTGGACAGCTCAAAAGCACCGACGAGAGCACGCGTCCCACCGCCTCTTCCACCGGACAGGAAACTTTCGGGGCAAAAAAGGCCTCTTTCGGCATCATCCGCACAGGAGGCGCAGAAAGTTTTGGCGGAACCGAATGGATTTTCTCTCTTTTCGGCAGAGAGAGAAGTGCTGCTTCCAACCGGGCAAGACCCTCTTTTCCAATCTGAGGGGTGAGCATCAACAACAGATGATCGGGGTCGGCAAATTCAGAAACAATGCCGCGCTTCGCCAAAAAATCCGCAACCTCATTTCCCGTGTAACCGTAATATTTGGTTTTGACGGTAAATTTCAACGGTTCCTGCCCGGTAAACACGAAGCCGTTTTTCTGCAACCGGCATTTGGTTTTTTCGGCCAAAGCAAGAAAATCCGCCAGCTGTTCCCGATAATTTTCCGAAAGCAGAGCGTTCACTCTATCCAAGGACTGCAAAATTAAATAAGAGGGGCTGGTGGAGCCGAAAAGAGCGAGCATCTCTTTGGCGCAGGAAGCAAGTTCCCTATGCCGTTTTGCCAAATGCAAATAGGCTCCGCCGGTGAGAACCGGCAGCGTTTTATGGGCCGAATCGCAACAAAGGTCTGCCCCCTGATCTATGGGATGCAGGGAGGGAGTCAAAAATTTCAGATAGGCGCCATGGGCATTATCCACCGCCAGCAGCACCCCGTGTTTATGACAGATATTTGCCAAAGGGGCCAAAGAGGGCAGATTTCCCAGATAATCGGGGTTGGTCAGATAAACGGCCACCGGCTTTTCCTCGGCAGAGGAAAGGGCCGCTTCCAAATCCTGTTCCGTCACCGGGCAGGAAAGATAATCTGCCCCCGTCGGCCAAAGCCAGCGCACCTCCAGATCCAAAAGCATAGCACCGGACAAAAAACTCTTGTGGGCATTTCTTCCTGCCAGGATCCAAGGGTTTTTCACACCCCGCTGCAAGGCCGTCTGTTTGCAGAGGGCCAGCATCGCCCGAACACAAAGGGAAGAGCCCTCGGTGGAATAAAAAGTGTGGGCCCCAAACAGTTGGGAAGCGTATTCCTCGCTTTTCTTGATGATACCCGCCGCCTCATAAAGGCTGTCTGCCCCGGCAACCTCGGTGAGATCAAAGGCCTCGGTTTCCCCAAACCCCTTATGCCCCGGCATATGCAGCCGCAGAGGATCTTTTTCCACATACTCGCGAACAAAATCGCAGATGGGGGTTTCCATCCTTTGTTTCATCTTGTTATCCTTTCAGCGCTCTGGCCACCGCCACCATAATGGCACACTCCATCCGCTTGCGGAAGAGATCGCAGCCGGCGGCATAGACCCCCTTCACCGAACCGGTGGCGTGATAAGCGTTGGCCGCGCATCCGCCCGAGCAATAAAGTCTTGCCCAACAGGTACGGCACTCTTCTCTGGAATAGACATTGCAGGAGAAAAACTCTTCCTGCGTTTCTTTGTTTTTGACCCCATCATAGATGTTGCCCAGCAAAAACTTTTCATCCCCCACAAACTGATGGCAGGGATACAGATCGCCCCAAGGGGTGACCGCCATATATTCGGTGCCGCTTCCGCAGCCGGAAATGCGCTTATAAATGCAAGGGCCGCCGGAAAGATCGACCATATAATGATAGAAGGTGAAGGGCTTACCCTCCTCATCCCGTTGCAGCATCAAAAGAGCCAGATCTTCATATTGCTTTTTCACCAGTTCCAGATCTTCTTTTGTCAGTTCCGAAGGATCCCCGGGGGCGCAAACCACCGGTTCCATGCTCAATTCGGAAAAGCCCAGATCCAGCATGGTCTGAATATC
>JAFQMB010000077.1 GCA_017421095.1 Oscillospiraceae bacterium | reverse complement strand
CGGTGAGTTGCTTTTGCACATTGCGCAGAGGTAAAATGGTCGGCGCTGAACCACGGCATCGGAAAGGCCGCCGCTGCGGGCGAAAATTCTTCCAAAATAAGAGGCGTTATCCAACACATCCTCTTCCAGCGTGGTGATATCAAGATCACGGCTGTCAAAGAGCGCCTGCAATTCTTCAAAGGTCAAAACCGCATCCACATAAGGTTTTGCACTTTCCAACTGTGCTTCTGCTTTTTTTGCGGTACAAGGGCCAATGAAAACAGCCTTAGCGCTTGCATCGGTCTCCTTGATATACTTGGAGATTTCGACCATAGGAGAATTGTTATGGGAAATCATAGGCACCAAAGTCGGGAAGGCAGATTTGATGTATGCCACAAAGGCGGGGCAGCAGGAACTGGTCAGGAAGCCCTTTTCGGTCAGTTCCTTGGCCTCTTTCAAAGCGACCATATCGGCCCCCAAAGCGGCCTCAACCACCGTGTGGAAACCCAGCTTTTTCAAACCGGCGATCACCTGGCCCAGTTTGGCATAAGAAAACTGACTGGAGATAGAGGGCGCAACCACCGCATAGACTTTGCCATTTCCCTGATCACTCTTTTTGATCAGGTCGATCACGTTGAGGATATAAGATTTATCAGAGATGGCACCAAAGGGGCACTGATACACACAGGCGCCGCAGGAAATGCACTTTTCATTGTCGATGGCGGCAGCATTGTCGTCGTTGATGGTGATCGCTTTCACCTTGCAGGCAACCTGACAGGGGCGCTTGCGGTTGACGATGGCAAAATAAGGGCAAACCTTTGCACATTGGCCGCATTCTACACATTTGCTCTTATCGATATGTGCCACATGATTATGGTCAAAGGAAATGGCACCGCGCTTGCAAACATCTTCACAGCGATGGGCAAGGCAACCGCGGCAGGAATCGGTCACTTCATAACCGGCGGCGGGGCACTCGTCGCAGGCGATGTCAATCACCTGAATCACGTTGGGGTTTTCCGGATCACCGCCCATGGCAATCTTCACCCGCTCTGTCAAAATCGCCCGCTCTTTATAAACACAGCACCGCATGGTGGGAACTTTGCCGGGAACGATCTTTTTGGGAATCTCGAGAATATTTTCGAGAAGAGAATCGTTCCAAGCCTCTCTGGCCACCTCTCTTAAAACCTTATATTTCAAATGCTGCACTTTTGTATCAAATTTTCTGACGCCCATAATGTTTCTCCTTAGAAATAACTCACTTTGATTGTTTTTCCCATCTCTTTGAGGGATTTGGACAATTCATCCACCAGGTTCATCTTGATGCTGAAATTGATCGGCAGATCAGGATTCTGATGCGCCGGGTTAATGGCTCTTCCCACATAAAAGTTGATGTCGGTGGCCTCTTCAAACAACAGTCGGCTGATCAAAGAAGCACCGTCCTTTTTCAAACTCCAGTGTTCGTGATATTTGTTTTCACCCAAATAGTCCTTTGCGTATTCAATCACCTTGTTCATGGTGATTACCCCTTCGGTCACCAGATCAACCCCTTCAATTTCTGCAATCGGCGGCACATCCGCCTGCTCAAAATTGAGGCTGGCCTTCAAGGGTTTACCCAGATATTTGGCTGCAATGGAAGAGGTGGTTCCTCCGCAGATGATATGTTTCCCCTCTTTGGAAAAGAAGAGTGACATCATTCTGTCTGCATCGTCTCTGTTGGAAGGCGGTCCGAACAAAATGTTCATCGGTTCCCGTTTCCGAATCCGAACCACACAGGCAGTGGCATCATCTCCGGGCTTGGCATTATAAAGCTTATCACACTCATCCAGCAACATGGTGGAGAGGGTTTTTGCAGTATATCCCACCGGTGACAGCATTTCCAGGAAACTGATGATATCCGCGCGCTTCCAACCGAAATTGAATGCGGTGCCGATCCCGGCGTGAGGACAACCGTCACTCATTGCAATGAAAATATCATTTTCCTGCAGATCGATCACCGATCGCAAAATCCGTTTTCCACCGATATTCATCTCCGTTTTCGGATAATCATAATTCATATCATTGCGGAGCAGAATCACTTCCGGATTGTCATACTGAATGATCTCGGCCGTTTCATTGTTTTTCAAATGAATGATGGTAAAGGTGGAATAAGCCACCCCCCGCACCGAACAAACCGGAAGGGTCAAGGCGATGGTGGAAACACATTCTTCCAACGAAAGCCCCTCGGCCAGCATTGTTGAGATGATTTTGGAGGTCAGCGTGGAAAGGATGCTGGCTTTCACCCCGCTGCCAAGACCATCCGACAGCACAATGACGGTGGAATGATCGTTGGGTTCCACAATATCCACATGATCACCGCAGAGCTGCTCACCGTAATGATTGATACTTTTATATCCGATGTCAGCACACAAATCATTCATCTGCGATAGACTCCTTTAATTTGGCAAGCGCAATTTTCGTTTCAGCAGCTGTTTCGCCCAGCAAAGAGGCAATCTCCTGCACAATCCGCATCTGCTTATCCACCACTTTATCAGCCACCTCAACCGTCCGGCGGCTGATTTTCTCTTTCTTTTCCCTCTCACTCTGTTCCTTGGTCACATCACGCATAATTCCGATGATCAGATGAGAATCGGCATCGTAAACGATGGTCTGTTCCACATAACGCTTGTATTCTGCCAGATAGACCAGCTGATCTTTCACATCAAGGCCGTGATCTTTCACCTGCATAAACACCGTGGGATCCAGAATCCGAACCACCTGATCGCCCAGAATGTCGTTGGCCGAACGAATATTCATAATCTGGCGGGCTGCTGTGTTGATCTGCTGCACTTCCAACTTATCGTTGAGCACAATCAAGCCGTTGGGCGTATTGTTCACAATAACATCAGAGAAGTTTTCCGCCTTCTCTTTCAAATAAGGCAGGCACATGGAAATCTCGGCCTTGCCCTGAATAATGGCAATGGCCTTTTCCCGACAGGTGTTATAGCCGCAGGAACCGCAGTTGAGTTCCTGAGAGGGTTTGAATTTGCCCATCTGCCGAAGAATATTGGAAATTTCAGTTTCGCTGGGCATCTGTGCCTTGCGTTCGATATATTCAAAATTCTTCTTCAAAGCAACGGCTTTGGGCTGAGAAACTTCAAAATCTTCCTTACCCGCAAAGTTTTGAACCGTGATGTAGTTTCGGATGGAAGAATGGTGATACTTTTCCATCACCGGGCCGCCCACGCAGCTTCCCACACAGGCAGACATTTCAACAAAACTTTTATGAATTTTGCCGTCGATAATATCTTGCAGGGCAGCAATACAATTTTCCACCCCATCGATTGCCAGATAAGAAAAGCCCTCTGCATTCTGGGCCATGGTCTTCAAAATACCGCCGGTGGTGGGGAACAAACGGGCTTTGGAACGGGGATCATACTGAACTTCCTGCTCCAGGACAACATTTTCTTCTTCCAGCCATTTGGTTAATTCCTCAAAGGTCAAAACGGCATCCACGATACCTTCATAGTGTTCCGCTTCGTCTTTTTTGGCAACACAAGGACCGATAAAAACGGTCTTTGCCCCCGGAATCCGGGATTTGATATCCTTGCAATGGGCCTGCATAGGCGAAACAACATCCGCCAAATATTCCAAAGCCGCAGGGAAATGCTTTTGAATCAAAAGATTGATGGAATGGCAGCAGGAAGAAATGAGCACATCCCGATCTTCTTCCCGAAGCATCCGTTCATATTCTGTTTTCACAACGGTGGCGCCCAAAGCCGTTTCTTCCACATCATAAAATCCCAGCTTTTGAAGCGCCTTTCTCATAGATTCAATTCCAACACCCTCATAATTGGCAATAAAAGAAGGGGCAAGGCTGACGACCACCGGATCGCCGCTTTGCAGCAGCACCCTCACCTTTTCGGTTTCATCCACAATCTCTTTGGCATTTTGAGGACACACCACAAAACACTGCCCGCAGAGAATACACTCGTTTCCGATGATGTGGGCCTGGTTGCCGGAAAAACGAATCGCCTTTACAGGGCAATGGCGAATGCATTTATAGCAGTTTTTGCAGTTTGATTTTTTCAAAGTCAAACAATTGGCCATATCCCATTAGTTCCTTTCGATTTTTTTGAGAACGTGTTCAGCAAAAAATTCTTTGAACTCTTCTTTTGTCACACCGGTATAAATCTCTTCATCCACCTGAACTGTGACACCGACACGATTGCACTTGCCAATACAAAAACTTCCGGCCAATGTAATCTCGTGTTCAAGATGATATTCCCCGACTGCCTTTTGAAAAAGCTCTGCAATTTCTTGCGAACCGTTCAAATGGCAGGCGCTTCCAACGCAAATTTGAATGATCATTATCCTTTACACCCGAGCAATAATATTTTCTTGGAAAAACTCCGCAACAGTATCCGGTGTTACAGAAAAAATCTCATCATCCACCGTGACACAAACGCCTTTCTGACATTCTCCCAGACAGAAAGTGCCGCCCAGATCAACCTTTTCTTCCAGATGATTTTCAGCAATGAGCTGCTGAATCTGCTCAACCACCTGACGGGAACCCTTAATGTGGCAGGAACTACCGATGCATACTGTGATCTTCATACTGCTTTCTCCTCTTATTTTTATTCATGATCAACAACATAGCTGATGGGGACATTTTATTCCGCGTTCAGCTCATTCAAAGTGATTATATCACATTCCCATATAAAAAGAAACTGTTTTTTACAATTTTCGAAGATTTGTCGCTTATGAAAAATCAGGTTTTTGTCCCGCTTCTTTTTGCGGAAAGATCAAACAAAAAGGCCTCGCCATCTTTTGGGTGACAGCGAGGCCGATCGTTCTTTTATGTGTTTGACTTTCTTCTTTATTTTGTCCCCTCTTTCCGATCAAAGACAGTATAAGTATATCGTTTCAAACAACACATACACTGCGGGGTGATCCGGCAGGTTCCGATCTCCCTTGATATCTGTCCGTTCAACAGATCAAAGGGCCGCCGCTTTAACGGGCAGTTCCAAACCCGGCCGGCAGCATCAATATAAGGGTCGCAAAAGCCCGCGCCGTCATTTGTATACATCTCCGGATGGGCTAAATAATAGTCGGTCAAAAGTCGATGAGAATCGGCATACTCTCCGTCAAACAGTTCCTTTTCCAAATCATAAATCTGCCGCACAGCCGATTGATCTTTGATGGAAAGCGAAAGGGAATCGGACAAGGGATGGTCCTCTGAAAGACTGATTGGCTGGCAACTGACTTCATCGATTCCCATTTCTTTTGCTCGTCGCAAAAGATTGGGAATATCCGAAAGGTTTTTTTGAGAAATCACCGTGTGGATGCGAATACGAACGGAAGCGTCTGTCTTCCGACGCAAATCCAAAAGTTCCGAAAGATGGGCCACCACCTCTCTGGTGTTTCCCCGCAAAGAATCGTTGATCTCAGGAGAAAAGGAATCCAGAGAAACCGCCACCGAAGCCACCCCGGGCATCAAAAAGGCCTGTTTCAACCACTCGGGAAAAGAAAACAGATTGGTGGTAATACAAAGTTTTTTATGAGAAAGCGCCTTCAAAATCTGTTGAAAATAGGGGCTGATTGTAGGCTCACCGCCGGTGATATGGATTGTTTCTATATCGCTTTTTGACAAAAACTCCACCAATTGATCCACCCGTTCCCGGGAAAGATGAACCCCTTTGGTGCGGGATTCATAACAATACCGGCATTTCATATTACAGGCACTTTCCAGTTCCCAGAGAATATGTTTGGAGGAAGATTTTTCGGCCGCTGAAAGCACGATTTTGTTTTGCGGGTTTTCAATCAGCAGCATTCTCTCTCCCCTTTCACACTCTCAATCCGTTCTAAAACCAGCATCACCCGATCGTCGGGACGGATGTCCTCACTCATTTCCTTTATCGCCCGCAGGGGATAAAATTCCGGAAAAGGCGCCATTTTTTTACTTCTTTCCGAGATTTCATAAGATTCGAGCTTTAACAAATAGCAAAAGACACACTTTTTTCGCAGTTTTCCCTGTATTTCATATAAATAGGCCGGGCCAAAATCATCCCGAATGCGGTCATATTTATTTTCCCCCGCGTGGAACATCGGGTCACAGGAAAACTTTGCGCCGGGCAAAAATTCTTCCATCAGATCAAACAGGATCTTTGTGGGAATTTCGTCAAAGGGCACTTCACAAACGGGCAGTTTAAAGCGCCTTTTCTCGGCATCATAGATCAAAAGATATTCGCCCTGCCGGTTTTGCACAAACAGTTGCACTTCCAAAATCACCGTTTGAAGAGTCGAAATCAGAATCAGAATTCCGGCGATCGAAACCGCGCATCCCGCAATCAAATACCACCACATAAAAGATCACCGCCCTTTCTCTGTTTCTGTCGCCATCAAATAGTTCCGATACCGATCCAAAAGATCGCTGAACAGGCCGTTTCGGGCATCCATTGCCTCCAACTCTTTCAAACTTTTGAAACTGCCGTTCAGTTTTAATTCCTCTTTCGGAGTTTTCAGTTCCAAAAAATAAATAAAAGAATAGTGCAGTTTCACCTTTTTTTCGTGGGCAGTCACAAATTCCACCTGGGCATCATGAGGGTGCAATCCCGAAGGATCAATATGGGCCTCCTTCCCTGCTGTGGCAAGGGCATAGTCCTTTCGCTGCAAACCAACCTTTTCCAAAAACGCCACCACCGTTTCATTGGCAGTGTGTTTGTTGGAATAAACACCGCAAGGAATCATCAGTCGCTTGTGATAATTGTTATAAAGGGTGAACAGGCGATTTTCGGCATCCAAAACAAAAATCAAAACGGTGTATCGCACCTTTTGACTCCGCTGCCGCAGCTGCACCAGCAACACAAAAACAAGACCGCCCAGCAAAAGAAGGATGGAAACCAGATAGACCACAATCTGCATATTTTCGGTCAAAGAGTAAAGATAGGGTAAAAAGGCGCCGGCCAGCATAGAAATTCCGGCCAAAATGTATTGCTTGAATTTTTCCATTATCCTTCCCCGATTTCTGTCAAAAATTCCCGATAAAAGAGCTGCAAGAATTCTGCCCGTCTGGCGGCCAGTTTTTTGGCGGCTTCGGTGTTCAAAAGATCATAAAGAAGCAGGAGTTTTTCTTCAAAATGACGGATGGTACTGCCCGGTTCTGCAGTTCCGACGGGATACCCCTTATGCCCGCTGAAAGCAAAGGCTCTGGCCACTCCAACCGCCCCGATGGCATCGATCCGATCGGCATCCTGAACGATCTGAACCTCAATGGGGGCATCTTTTGGCTGTTTTGGCTGTTTCCGGAAGGAAACAGAACCGATCCCATCCAAAATAAATTTTTGCTCATCCTTTGGAACTTCAAGTTTCTGCAACAATTTTTCAATTCCATCTGCGGCATTGTAAAAGGCAAGTTTATCGTCGCAAACATCATGCAAAAGGGCAATGGCTTCGGTCAAAAAAAGATCTGCCCGGGGCAGTTCGTCAGCCAAACGCAAAGAAAGAGAAACCACCCGTTGGATGTGAGAAAAATCGTGAGAAGGATCATTGTTTTTCATTCCTTCTGCCGCAAAATCCCGCAATTTTTCCAAGATTTCTATTCTGTTCACAGAAACACCCCTTTTTTGACTGTCACTTTCTTCCACTTATAGCACAGAATCATCTTTTTTGCAACCTTTTGGTGATTTCTTCCCCCCTTCAAAAAAACTGCCCCGAGAATACCCTCGAGGCAGATCCGATCGTTTTTGTTCAAGAAGAAAGATCCTCTCCCATATTGCAGGAATAAAGCAGTTCTACCACATCTCCATCTTTTAGCAGACAGGCACCGCAGCCCACAGAAGGTTCTTCGCCGTTTACCCGATAAACCCAACCGGAAAGATCACCGAAATCAAATTCATATAAATTTCCGATCCCACGGATATAAATCCCATCTTTGCTGCCCATAGTGTCCAGATGGAGTCGGTTTTCCGCCGCGACACGCTTCAAAAGCGAGGCAACCGTTTCTCCCGATGCGATCGTGTAGGGCGTCTTTGGCAGATAAACCCCGTCATCGGGAATATGGGAGGCAGATTTATCCGGCACCGTATCACAGCGGATAGTCAGCGTGACCTTCCCGACAATGGGCGCAGAAGAAGCATCAGGGGCATAAAACTCTTCCGGCGTTTGCAAGTTCAGACACCAGATGGCAGTGACGGACAAAAGAAGCAGCAAGAAAACCGTCAGAAGGTTTCTGCCCGAGGCCTTTTTTCGCAAAATCAGAATGACGAGCGCGATGCCACCAAGGAGCAGCAGAGCGCAGCTGACCCAAATTTTCAGGCTTCCGCCACCCTTTACAGGATCGGCGAAATCAGATTGGGACAGAGATTCGGTAGCAGAGGAAGGTTCCTTTTTGGAATCGGAAGAAAGGCCATTTGAAGAGGTAGGATTCTCTTCCTTGGAAATTTCTTCTGCGCAAGAAGATTCTTCGGGTGAGGGGATTGGGGAATTTTCCGGCGCTTGGGAGGGCGAAGCATCCTCCAAAACAAAAGACTGCTCTTCCTTTTCATCGGTAACGGGCAGACAATGATCCAACAGATAAAGGCTTCCCTTCCCCATTTCATAGCGCCTGGCGGCAACCATAGCGCAAAAGACCTGCACCGTTGCGTTTCGGTTGCTTTCTCCGCCCAACTGATGGGTATAACTGCCGTCTTCCAGTTCATAGCAGGCAATCCCATCCAGCAGAGTGTTACCGTTTTGAATAAAACGCTCATCCTGACGCCAATCGATCCCCAAGGAACAAAGGGCAATGAGAACCTGCGCTGTGCTTTCGGGGTTGGATATTCCATAGCTGGCAAAATCTCCCTCGGGCTGTTGCCGATCAGAAAGCAGCTCCAACGCTCTGTCGATCGCCTGTTTCACCGACGGATCTTCGGGATAAAAGGGCGAAAGAGCGGTGATGGCCATGGCTGTTACATCAACATCCGAGACCTTTCCCGTTATCGCCCACCCCCCATCGTCCAGCGAAAGTGACAAGATTTTTTCCTTGACAGATTCTTTGCTGTGCCCTGCAACGGCATATCCATTG
>JAFQMB010000076.1 GCA_017421095.1 Oscillospiraceae bacterium | reverse complement strand
TCCATCCGGAACCGCAGATAGTCCTGCAAAATAACGGTGGCGGAAGCCTCGTCGATATGTTCTTTGCGCTTTTTGCCATAGGTGCCGGAAGCATCCATCAGGCGGGCAGCCGCCATGGTGGAACAGCGTTCGTCATAAAGCACCACAGGGCATTCCAAAATGCCGTTCAACTGTTCGACAAAGGATTCACATTTTTTGGCCCGGGGACCCTCGGAACCGTCCATATTCTTGGGGTGACCGACTACTACCAGACCACAGCCCATATCTTCGGCAAAATCCTTCACCAGGGATAAAACCTTGAGGAAATTCTTTTCTTCGATGCAGCCCACCGGAGAAGCCAGGGTTTCGGTGCGGTCACAGCAGGCGAGGCCGGTGCGGCTGTCGCCAAAGTCTACAGCAAGGATTCTCATTTTGTTTCCCTTCCTTTGCAATGGATAGATATTGATTCGGGCAGCGAAAAATCGCTGCCCGATAAATGGTTATCATCAGACCAGAGCCAGGGTGTCCCGTGCAATGGCCAACTCTTCGTTGGTGGGAACGATCCAGACCTGGACCCGACTGCCGGGCTTGGAAAGGCAGACCTCGCAGCTGGGGGTGGTCTTGTTCAGTTCTTCGTCAATCTCAATGCCGAGGAATTCCATATTCTTGCAAACATCATGACGGGTATCCCAAGCATTTTCGCCGATGCCGCCGGTGAAAACAATCGCATCCAATCCGTTCATCGCAGCGGCATAAGAGCCGATGAATTTCTGGATCTGATAGCCCTGGATTTCCAGTGCCAAGGCAGCCCGCTTGTTGCCTTCGTTTGCGGCGGCAAAGAGATCTCTGTGGTCGGAAGAGAGACCCGAAAGACCCAGATAGCCGCTCTTTTTATTGAGATAGGAATCCATCTCTGCGGCAGAGAGGTTCAGTTTCTGCATCAGATAGGTGACCACAGAGGGATCCAGGTCGCCGCTTCTGGTGCCCATCAGAATGCCGCCCAAAGGAGTCAGACCCATGGAAGTATCCACGCACTTGCCGCCATCCACCGCGGTGATGGAAGAGCCATTACCCAGATGGCAGGTAACCACCTTGATCTCTTCGGGCTTTTTGCCCATCAATTCCGCCACTCTCTGGCTCACATAGCGGTGAGAGGTGCCGTGTGCGCCATAGCGACGGACATTGTGTTCGGTATAGCATTCATAAGGAACGCCGAAGATATATGCCTTTTCGGGCATGGTCTGATGGAATGCGGTGTCAAACACAGCCACCTGGGGCACGCTTTTGTCCAAAACGGCCTGGCAGGCACGGATGCCCTGCACGTGGGCGGGGTTGTGAAGGGGGGCCAGGGCAGAGAGTTCGTCGATGGTGTTCAAAACCTGCTCGTCGATCAAAACGGAGCGATCAAACTTTTCGGCACCCTGCACGATCCGGTGACCCACAGCGCCGATCTCGGAAAGATCGTCGATGACTTTGGCTTCCGACCGGGTCAAAGCCCAAACCAGTTCCTGGAATGCCTGGGTGTGATCGGCAAAATAAACATCCTTTTCATAGGCGACGGTCTTTCCGTCCGAAAGTGCTTTCTTGTGGGAAATATGGCCGCCCTCGATCCCGATGCGTTCGCAGTTGCCCTTGGCCAGCATCACTTCGCCGTTCATATCGATCAGTTGATATTTCAAAGAGGAACTGCCGGCGTTGATAACCAGAATTTTCATAAAAATCTCCTTGCCTTTCCAAAATAAAATTCCCCGAAAGATGCGGGGTTGCAAAGCCCGTCCGGAAGATTTATAATATGATCAGACGGTGATCTGAAAACAGATCATACAATCTAATGATAAAACAACCAAAGAAAAATTGCAAGGGCCCGACAAAGAAAAGAGGGTTCTTTTTGCAGAAAAGAGGGGGCATTTTTATGAAAATTGCGGCCGTTATTGCTGAATGCAATCCGCTGCACAATAACCATGCCCGCCTTTTGTCTGCGGTGCGCTCTTTGGGGTTTGATGCCATCGTTGTCATTTTGGGAAGCAATTTTGTCCAGCGGGGGGATGTGGCGGTTTTTGATAAATGGGCCCGTTGCCGGGCGCTTCTTGCCTGCGGCGCCGATCTGGTCATTGAAATGCCCGTCTGTTCCACCTTGGTGAGTGCGCCGGATTTTGCCAGAAACGGGGTCTATCTCGCCGATGCCTTGGGGGCGGTGGACACCCTTATTTTCGGCAGTGAATGCGGGGATCTTTCAGCGCTGCAAAAGGCCGCTGAACGCTTTGAAAGCGAAGAGGGTGCCTTGGCAATCCGAAAAGAACTGGCATTGGGAAAGGCCTATCCCCGGGCGGTGAGTGAGGGACTTTCCGGGCTGTTGGCCAAGGAAGGAATCACCGAAACGAATCTTTTTTCTCCCAACAACATTTTGGGGATGGAATATTTGCGCAGCGGCAAAAAAATGGGCAGCAATTTGCAATTCCAGACCATCTCCCGCTTCCCTTGCAAAGAGGGAGAGAGTGGCGCCACCCAACTGCGCTTGCGAATGAAAAACGGGGAACAGGATGTTTTGAAAAAGGCTTGTCCGGCAGCGGCGGCAGAGATTTTTGAAACCTCGCCCAGATTTGAAAAGGAACGGGGCGAGATGGCGGTGCTTTCTGCTTTGCGCCGGGTAAACAGTCGGGAACTGCTTTCTTTCTGTGGGGGGCGGGACGGATTGGAAAATGCCATTGCCCACGCCGCTTTGCAGGCAGATTCTCTGGAGGACCTTTATATGCAGGTCAAGAGCAAGCGATATGCCCACGCCCGAATCAGAAGGATTATTTTTTCGGTCTTTTTGGGGCTGGATCGGCAGCTGACAGAGAGTCTGCCCCCCTATCTTCGGGTGTTGGGAATGAACAGCCGGGGCAAAGAGGTGTTGCGAATGGCCAATCCCAAGATCCCCCTTTCTGTTTCTCTCAAAAAACTGGAAAAAACAGGGCCGCTCGCCAAAAGATTTGCAGCGGCAGAAGCCAATGCCACCGAACTTGCCCGCTTTTTTGCCGACCGACCCCTTCCTGCGGGCCGGGAATATACCACGCCGGTGATCATCACCGAACAGGAATGAAGAAAGTCTTTGCGGAAACAAGCAGGACAGAATAAAAATAAAAGACGGTTTACACAACGACGATTTTTTGCCCCGGATTTGGTGAAAAGATGCAAAAAGTTGACTGGGAAATTGTGTAAATCGTCTTTCTTTTTGCGGGATTTTAGGAGAAAAAGGGAGATTGCATCAGAAAAAATCCGGGAAAGCAAGCGGAAATGACAAAAAAATAAGAAATATTATGAACGCTTTGTGAATCCTGTCTATTGAAAAATGAAAACAAATTCCATATAATGTATGCTGTTGGAATTCGGGTCTGCTTTATAATATGAAGAAATCCGTTTTCCCTTTCTGCCTTTTGGCAGAGGCATTCATTGTTCTTCTTCCGCTTGGCGGAAAATAAAAAATGACAGTGAGAGGAGACTGCAAGAATGTATGCTATTCTGATCGCCGTGATCGTTGTTGCTTTGGGAACGATCGCATTCGTGGCCTACAACTTCTTCAACATCAAGAAGATGGACGAAGGCACCGAAGAAATGAGTGAGATTGCTGCTGCAATCCGTGTGGGCGCCAATGCCTTCATCAACTACGAGTACAAAGTCATCGCCATCGTGGCCGCTATCGTGGCTGTGGTGCTGGGTGTTTTGGTCTGCTGGGAGCAGGCTGTCTGCTTTGTGATCGGTGCTGTGATGAGCGCTACTGCCGGTTATATCGGTATGAAGGTCGCCACCTATGCCAACGTGCGTGTGTCCAACACCGCCCGTACCACCAAGAAACTGGGGACTACCCTGAAAGTCGCTTTCCGCGGCGGTAGCGTGATGGGTCTGAGTGTGGCTGCTTTTGCTCTGCTCGGCTTGTTCATCGTTTATCTGGTCTTTGGCAAGTTTATGAACTACACCTCTGTTGCCAACATCGAAACCGATGCTGTCAACTGGCTGGGCATCGCCTATACTCCTTTTGTGCAGTGCCTCTCCGGTTATGCTCTGGGCTGCTCCTTCATCGCTATGTTCAGCCGTATCGGCGGCGGTATCTATACCAAAGCTGCTGACATGGGTGCTGACCTGGTTGGTAAGACCGAAGCTCACATCCCCGAAGATGACCCCCGTAACCCCGCTACCATCGCCGACAACGTGGGCGACAACGTGGGTGACGTTGCCGGTCTGGGCAGCGACCTGCTGGAATCCTTCGTCGGTGCCATCTCTGCTGCTGTTATGCTGGGCGGCTTCATGATGGTCAAGAACAAGCTGGTCGACATTTCTGCCGAACTGATTGACGTTCTCTTCTTCTATCCTTTGGCTTTTGTGACCATCGGTTTGGTTTCCTGCGTGCTGGGCGTTCTTTTCCTGCTCTGCAAGAAGGCTTCCGATCATCCCCATAAGGAACTGAACTTTGCCACCTGGCTCTCTGCCGGTTTGACCGTTGCTTTCGGTCTGGCTCTGTCTCTTTGGATGTTCCACAGCGTTTCTGCTGCCGATATGACCAACATGGGCTTTGCCATCGGTGCCTGGTCTCCCTGGGTGGCTGCTGCTTTGGGTGTTGTTTCCGGTATTCTGATCGGTGTCTTTGCTGAATATTATACCAGCTATGACTATAAGCCCACCCGTTCGGTCTCCTTCGCTTCTAAGGAAGGTTCTGCTCTGACCATCACGCAGGGTATGGCTGTTGGTATGAAGTCCTGCCTGGCTCCCTTGTTTGTGCTGGCCGGCGCTCTGGCTGTTTCCTATTTCATCTCCGGTTTCTATGGCGTTGCCATGGCCGGTGTTGGTATGCTCTCCTTTGTTGGCATCACCGTCAGCGTGGACGCTTACGGCCCCATCTCTGACAACGCCGGCGGCATTTCTGAAATGAGCCATCTGGATCCCGAAGTTCGCGCCATCACCGACGAACTGGACTCTGT
This sequence comes from Oscillospiraceae bacterium, assembly GCA_017421095.1. Classification (GTDB taxonomy): domain Bacteria; phylum Bacillota; class Clostridia; order Oscillospirales; family Ruminococcaceae; genus RGIG1943. Next base: position 2,323 of record JAFQMB010000076.1, on the reverse strand, counting down.
GGGTAACACCACCGCTGCCATCGGTAAGGGCTTCGCCATCGGTTCTGCCACCTTTGCCACCCTGGGTCTGATGATCTCTTACATCTTTGTTTACAGCAACTTCGATCTTTCCAACGTTGCGATGAACATCATCAAGCCTTTGACTCTGGCCGGTGCTCTGGTGGGTGCTGCTCTGCCTTACTTCTTCTCCGGTATGCTGATTGACGCCGTGGCCAAAGCCGCCAGAAAGATGGTGGACGAAGTCCGTCGTCAGTTCACCGAACGTCCCGGCATTTTGACCGGCGAAGAAAAGCCCGACTACAAGACCTGCATCTCCATCTCTTCTCAGGGCGCTCTGAAGGAAATGCGTGTTCCCGCCATCCTGAGCATCCTCTTCCCCTTGGCTTCCGGCTTCCTGTTCGGACCCGACTTCGTGGCCGGTGTTCTGATGGGCGGCACCCTGTCTGCCATCATGCTGGCTATCTTCACCGGTAACGCCGGCGGCACCTGGGACAATGCCAAGAAGTATATTGAAACCGGCGCCATCGAAGGCCAGGGCAAGGGTTCTCCTGCTCACGATGCCGGTGTTGTGGGTGACACCGTCGGTGACCCCCTGAAGGATACCGTCGGCCCCTCTTTGGACATTCTGATCAAGATCATGAGCACCGTTTCTCTGGTTGCTGTTCCGATCTTCAGCCAGTTCAACCTGCTTGGTTTGTTCATCAAATAAGATCCCTTTGGGATGAAAATGCGCCCCGGCTTTTGCCGGGGCGCTTCTATTTCTCAAGAGATTGTAATAATGATAAGAGGGAATCCGTTCAAAGAAACATCTTCCTTTTGTCTGCCAAGGAATCTGTCTTTATATGAAAAAGCCTCTGCCGCAGCAGAGGCTTTTTATTTTACTTTTCAGGCCATCAGTTTGACTAAGACAGCTTTTTGTGCGTGCAGACGGTTTTCTGCTTCATCAAAAATTTCGGCGGCGTGGGCTTCAAAGACCTTTTCGGTGATCTCCTCTTCTCTGTGTGCAGGCAGGCAATGAAGCACCATGGCATCTTCTTTGGCGGCAGCCATTACAGAATCGTTGATCTGATAGCCTGCAAAGGCTTGTTTGCGCTTTTCGGCTTCGCCCTCCTGCCCCATGGAAGCCCAAACATCAGTACAAAGGACATCGGCATCACAGGCGGCGGCAACAGGGTCGTGGGAGAGGGTGAATCTGCCGGTAGCCTGGGCGTTTTTCAAAATTTCCGCATCGGGCTCATATCCCTCGGGACAGGCGATGGCAACCTCCATCCCTGCCAGCAGACAGCCCACAATCAAAGAGTTGGCCATGTTGTTGCCGTCACCGATGAAAACGAATTTTTTGCCTTCGGTGGTGCCCTTGTGTTCGATGATGGTCAAAAGGTCGGCCAACACCTGGCAGGGGTGGGCATAATCGGTCAAACCGTTGATCACCGGGATGCTGCCGTATTCGGCAAATTCTTCCACCACATTCTGACCGAAAGTGCGGATCATGACCCCATCCACCATACGGGAGAGCACCCGTGCGGTATCTTTGATGGGTTCACCCCGGCCGATTTGCAGATCGTGAGAAGAAAGAAACAAAGGATAGCCGCCCAATTCCACCATCCCCACCTCAAAGGAGACCCGGGTGCGGGTGGAGGCCTTTTCAAAGATCAGGCCCAGTTTTTTGCCCGCCAGATGGGGGTGGGGGATGCCGGCTTTCTTTTCTGCCTTCAATTTCGCGGCCAAATCCAACAGTTCAAAGAGTTCTTCTTTGGTCAAATCCTGCATTTTCAAAAGATGTTTCATCTTGCATCCTCTTTTCTTGGGAGTGGAATTTCTTTTTTCAGTCTGCCAAAACCTGCAAAAGCAGATCGATGCCCCGGGCAAGCAGGGGAAAATCGATGTTCAATGGCGGCAAAAGGCGCACCTTGTGTTTGGCGGTCAGGACCAAAAGCCCCAGCTCCAAACATTCCTTTTGCACCTGGGCGGCGGATTTTTCGGTTTCGATACCGATCATCAGGCCCTTGCCCGAAACCGAATAAACGCCCTTTGCGCCGGTCAGTTTTTCTCTCACATAATCGCCCTTTTGAGTCACCTCTGCCAAAAAGGCATCGTCCATGGTTTCGATGATATATTTTGCGCCGGCACAGGCCACGGGATTGCCCCCGAAGGTGGTGCCGTGATCCCCCGGCTGCAGCACATCGGAACATTTTTTGTCCATCAATGTGGCACCAAGCGGAAGCCCTCCCGAAAGGCCCTTCGCGGTGATGAGAAGATCCGGGCGGATGCCGAAATGTTCATAGGCATAGAGTTTCCCGGTGCGGCCGTTGCCGGTCTGAAC
>JAFQMB010000075.1 GCA_017421095.1 Oscillospiraceae bacterium | reverse complement strand
CTTATCAAACGGGCGTGATCGGCAAAGAGCGCATGACCGAGGCTTTAACTCGCATTTTGGGCTTGAAAGCCAAGATGGGATTGCACAAGAAAGCCAAAGAAGAACTCTGCCCCTCTGCCGAATCCCTTGCCGCTGTTTTGCAAAATGAAGAATTTAAAAAGTGTGCCCCTGCCATCAGCCGGGATGCTATCACGTTGGTCAAGTCCAAAGAAGAGGGTGTTCTTCCCCTTTCCCCGGAAAAGACCCGTCGCATTATGATCGTTCCCATCAAGGGGGCCGATCATCCCCTTGCCGCTTTGGCTGCTCTGGCTATGGGCACAGGAATTCCCAAAAAATCTCCTGCTGAAAAACTGCGTGACCGTCTGATCGAAAAGGGTTTTGATGCTTTCATCTATGTCAGCCCCATTGATAAAATCAAAGCGCAGATTGCGGCCGGTGAAAAACCCAGCCTGAATTTGTATTTTGCCGGAAAAAACGCCATTTCCGACTTCGTTCAGCAACAGGATCTGGTCATTTCGCTCTTTGATGTGGCAAACGGCCATCCTTGCTTTGGGATGAGCAAAGGCGGTGGCGAAATTCCTTGGTATGTTTATGAACTGCCTGTGATCGGCATCAGCGTCAACAAGCCCACCATGCTGGCAGATGCTCCCATGCTCCGCACCTATATCAACACCTATGATTCCAACGATGACACAATAGATGCCTTGGTGGATGCCCTTTTGACCGGCCCCGAGGGTTTCAAGGGAAAAGATCCCATTGATTCTTTCTGTGGAATGTGGGACACCAGAATCTAACCTTTATAAGAAAATCCTCCGGTTGCCTTTTGGCCCGGAGGATTTTTGTTTTTTATAAAAGAGATTGGAATATCCGGTTCAATTCTTCCCAGCCATTCGTGTCATTGGCTGGAATCGTGGCGATTTTCTCCTCCACCTCTTTGATGCAGGTCACGATATATTCATTCAATTGTTCGAAAGGAGAACTTTCCTTCTTTTCAGGGTTATGCATTTTCAAATCCAACAGTTCCAGAACCACAGGTTTCACCGCCTCATCCAGATACCGGTTCATCAGTTCCGAAAAGAGCATCGGCGGAGGCGTTCCTTCAGACAGGATCCACTTACAGGCAAGAATCGGACGAAGAACATAAAAATATTTCTTGAGTTTTACCTGTTCACCGGTCAAATACTCTTGATAGTTTTTTTTGGCGGTGCTCAAGTAATGATATAGCCCCGCCTTGGCGACGAAATATCGGGAGATAATCGGCGATATTCTTTCCCATTCTTCCGTGGTGTGATACACGATGGGAGAGGAATTCCATTCAAATAAAGTCGGATTGGATTTGTGCAACAAAACCAACGCTTTGGAGATGTCCCACCCATTGATATCCAACGTATCATCCAGCTGCCATTCGATCACATCCCGGGTTTTATCCAACCGAAGATAATATTCTTTCGGCCTTACATAGATAAATCTGACATCATAATCGCTGTCGGGAGAAGCAAACCCCCAGGCCCTGCTGCCCGATTCCACACAATGCAAAATTTTAATATTTTCTTTTTCTTCAATCTCTTTCAGCTTCAATTTGATTTGCTCTTCCATCTCTTTCACCTCTTTAGTTCAAAATGGTTTTTGCGGCTTTCCAAAATGCCCTCAGAGCGCAGTTTGCTGATCTCGGCCGAAAGGCCGCTGCGATCCACCTCCAAATAATCTGCCAATTCTTGCCGGTCAAAGGGGATTTCAAAACTGCTTTTTCCGACTTTTTTGGCTTCAAACATCAAATAAGTCATAAGTTTTTCTCTGGTCGACCGTTTGGAAACGATCTCGATCCGTTGATGGAAGGAAATGGTTTTGGCGGCCAGATCTTTCATCAAATTAAAGATCAGCTGCTGATGGAAGCCGCAGTTGTTTTCACAGGTGTGCAGAATATGACCACACTCGATGAACATCACCTCGGAAGGTTCATTTGCCACCACCGTGACCGGCAAGGATTCCACCTCGCCGCAGGCAAAAGCCTCTGCAAACACCTGGGATTCATGCATTTCCGAAAGAATGCTTCGATTACCGTAATAATCCACCTGAATGATCTGCACCGAACCGGAGAGCACAATCCCGATGTATTTTGCCGGATTCCCTTCTGCAAAAACCGTGTATTTCTTATCAAAAGGCGAAACCCGCGCCCCAAGACAATGAAGCATTCGCAGCAGTTGTTCTTCCTCAATCCCGAAAAAAAGCGGACATTTTTTCAAAATTTCAAGATATTTTTTCATTTTTTCTCCTTTTCTGTTGAATTTTCAACAGATTCATCTGCCATATTATACTATACTGATCACACAAACACAAGGAGAAATCACCATGAAACTTGCTTTTTTTGATACCAAACCTTATGATATTCCTTCTTTTGAAGAACATAAACCGCAGGGAATGAGCATTAAATTTTTTGAAACCAAATTGAACGAAGACACGGTGGATCTGGCCAAAGGCTTTGATGCGGTCTGTGCTTTCGTTAACGATCGGATTGATGCCGCGGTAATCGATCGGCTGCAGGAGATGGGTATTCGGGTGTTGGCATTGCGCTGCGCCGGTTTTAACAATGTGGATATGAAATATGCCCACGGCAGACTCCACGTGCTTCGAGTGCCCGCCTATTCCCCCTATGCCGTTGCAGAACACGCCATGGCCCTGCTGCTCACCTCCATCCGTCGGATCCACAAGGCCTATATCCGTTCAAGAGATTTTAACTTCAGTCTTTCCGGGCTGACCGGATTTGATCTTTATGGCAAGACAGTCGGCATCATCGGCACAGGACGGATCGGACAAGTTTTTGCTCATATCTGCCGGGGATTCGGAATGCAGGTGCTGGCTTATGATAAATTCCCGAATTTGGAATGGGCCAAGGAAAACAAAGTGCGATACACCTCTTTGGAAGAACTTTTGAAAGAAAGCGATATTCTTTCCCTTCACTGCCCGTTGAACGAAGAAACCCACCATCTGATCAACGCCGAGGCACTGGAAAAGTGCAAAAAAGGTGTGGTAATTCTGAACACCTCCCGAGGGGCACTCATTGATGCAGAGGCACTTTTGAACAGCATCAAGGAACGGAAAGTGGGCGCCGCCTGTTTGGACGTTTACGAAGAAGAAGCCGACCTCTTTTTTGAAGACAATTCCGGCCACATTTTGGAAGACGACATTCTTGCCCGTCTGATCAGTATGCCCAATGTGATTGTCACCTCGCACCAGGCATTCCTGACCCGCGAGGCGCTGGATAACATTGCAGAGACCACCATTTCCAATCTTCTCACTTTTTTTGAAACCGGCTCCTGTCCCAACGAACTTTGCTATCGGGGCGGCACAACAGAAGACTGCAAAAACGGAAAATGCTTTTGATGCAAGGAAAGGAATGGACTTATGCTTCGAAAAATTATCCGAATTGACGAAGAAAAATGCAACGGCTGCGGTGCCTGCGCCGCTGCCTGTCACGAAGGGGCCATCCAAATGGTCGGTGGGATTGCCAAACTCACCCGGGAAGATTTTTGTGACGGTCTTGGGGACTGCCTTCCCACCTGCCCCACCGGTGCCATCCG
>JAFQMB010000012.1 GCA_017421095.1 Oscillospiraceae bacterium | reverse complement strand
CGAAGAAACTGACGAGACGGCATAAAGAATCGTATCATCAATCACACAAACCGGTTCTCTTTTCGGTTCACCCCTTTGATTTACAAATCCCCTTCCGCTGCGGCGGAAGGGGATTTTCCTATCCTTGAAATGAGTCCGGTTTTGTAAACTAATAAGCCAAACTTCGCTATCTAGAAAGCAAATTGGGAACACAAGAGGATTTTTTTGCCTTTTTCATAATTTCAGAAGATTTTCTTTCTGTTTTCTCTTGTCAATGATTGGAGAAACAGGGTATAATCTCATACGGCTGTATCCCCCTTTTTTCACAGCCAACATCTGTACCCCAGACAGAAACGAGGTGTTACTCTTTATGGTACAGAAACATTTTGTCCGTCTGCCCGAAAGTCTTCTTTTGGAACTGGAATCCAGAGGATATGATCCCGAAGGATTTACCTTTTCCGTGAAGGCCGATCTGAACGCTGAAAACCTCTATGCCGACACCTATCTGCTTCTCTCCCCCGAAAGCCTTTTGGTGGTCCACGGAATGGAAGAAATCGTTCAGACCAACAACAACCGCAGAAGAAATCGCCGTTACCGGTTTCGTGTTGCGACGCTGGAAGAAATCCCGTTGTCTGAAATCGACTCTTTCCGGATCGACAGACAGATTTCCACCGCGCGCTATGTTTTAACCCACAAGGATGGAAGCAAATCCATCCTCTGCCAATTCTCTATCGGATTTGCAGATACCTTTGCAAAATTTTCCGACTGTGTGAAACACACCCAAAAGAAAGAGCGTGTCCCCATCGAAAAGTTCGGCGATTTGGAATATTATTGTCCCAAATGCGGATACCGCTATCCCGAAAAGGAGCGCAAGATCTGTCCCAACTGCCGGGATAAAGCCAGCATTTTCAAGCGGCTTCTTGCTATGTATCGCAACTATTTCGGATGGACCATCGCCATCTTCTTTTGCCTGGTAGCCACCGCAACGCTGGCCATTGTCAGCCCGCTGATCAGTTCCAAAATGCTCTATGACCAGGTTTTGGCCATTGGCGGCGAGTATTACGGGCAGGTGTTGTTCGTCGTTCTTTTGATTGTGGTCGTTCGGATTTTGGAGTTGCTGACCAATGCCGTTTTCAGCATCATTGTTTCCAAGATCACACCCGAAATCACCCATGATCTGCGGATGAACATCTTCTCTTCTCTGCAAAGACTGAGCATTCATTTCTTTACCTCGAAACAGACCGGTTCTTTGATGAGCCGGGTGCTCAACGATTCGGACAATATCTATTGGTTCTTTGTGGATGTCATCCCCTATACTGTCACCAACGCGGTGAAAATCATCGGATTGGCTGCCATTATGTTCTGGCTTAACCCTTATTTGGCAGCTATTGCCCTGGTTGCCATCTGCCTGACCGAGTTCCTTTCCGAACGCTTCAATAAAAAGCGCCGCAAGCTGCACAGAAAACGTTACCGTGCGGTTCGCAGCACCTATTCCATCGTTTCGGATACCCTCAACGGGCAACGGGTTGTGAAAGCCTTCTCACGGGAAGAAAATGAAATCGCCCGTTATGAAGAGCAGAACGACAAACTGCACGATGTTTCTTATGAGATCAGTTATAAGATTCAGTCCACCTTCCCCACCATTGGTCTGATCAGCCGGATTACCAGTGTTCTGATCTTCGGTCTTGGGGCCTGGTTCATCATCAACGGTCAGTTCACCCTGGGTGCATTGACCACCATTGCCTCTTATTTCAGCATGCTGGAAGACCCCATCAATTTCTTTATGTGGTTGGGTGAGCGTTGGGCCAGATGTGTGGATGCCGCTTCCAGAATGTTTGAGATTGTGGACTCGGTCCCCACGGTGCAGGAGGCGGAAAATCCCATCTCTCTCTCTGAGATCAAAGGGGATGTGGCCTTTTCTCATGTGAACTTTGAATATGCAGCAGCAAGACCCATTTTGACCGATCTGAACTTCCGTGTCCCCGCCGGCAAAATGCTGGGAATTGTGGGAAAAACCGGTGCCGGAAAGACCACCATCATCAATCTGATTGCCCGGCTTTATGATGCCAAAAACGGCAGTGTCACATTGGACGGTTATGATGTGAAGGATCTTTCGTTTGAAACCTTGCGGAAAAATATTGCCATCGTTTCCCAGGAAACCTATCTGTTTATGGGAAGTGTGGCAGACAATATCCGCTATGCCAACCCCAACGCCAGTTTCGAAGAGGTGATCGCCGCAGCCAAGGCCGCCTCTGCCCACGATTTCATCATCAAACTGCCCGATGGGTATGACACCCGGATCGGGGTGGGCGGATATGATTTCTCCGGCGGCGAACGTCAGCGCATCAGCATTGCCAGAGCCATTTTGCAATCCCCTTCCATTTTGATTTTGGATGAGGCCACTGCCAGTATGGACACCCGCACCGAGCGCAAGATCCAGGCCGCCATCGACAAGTTGAAAGAAGGGCGCACCATCATTTCCATTGCCCACCGTCTTTCCACCCTGCGGGATGCCGATAATCTGATCGTCATCGAAAAGGGCAAGATTGTGGAAGAGGGCACCCACGAGGAACTGATCCACAAAAAGGGCGCCTATTATGAACTGCACAAACTGCAAAGCCAGGCGCTGCAGTTTATTGAAAGCGAATGATTTTTGAACCGTCCCTTTTTGTGAAGGAGGAAAACAGGTTATGAATTACGAACAGATTCCCAGTGAACAGGAAAACAACCAGACCGCTGTGCCGGGAACACTTTATCTCACCCCCGAGAACT
>JAFQMB010000074.1 GCA_017421095.1 Oscillospiraceae bacterium | reverse complement strand
TTGTCGGTTATTCCACTCATAAATTGCGCCACACAGCAGCGACCCTTTTGTATCAGCATGGGAATGTGGATATTCGGGTTTTGAAAGAACTGCTCGGTCATGCAAGCCTTTCCACCACCGAAATTTATACGCATGTTTCCAACGAACAGGTGGCGGATGCGGTGGGAAAATCCCCGTTGCAGGGTGCTGATCCTTCTAGCGCAAAGAAAAAACCGGTCAAAATATCCAACGAGGAAGAATAAATCTCACTCCCTCTTCCCTCTTGGCCCTCATTTCTACAAAGAATAATTGTAAAGCAGATGTGCTTGATAGGAAGAAAAGGCAGGTGAACCGCAAACAAATGGAATTTTATCAGGAGGTAGAGCGCAGTTTAATCAAAAAATATCGGAAAGTGATCTGGAGTCCTTTTACACAGGCGGTGCGGGAATATCAACTGATTAATCCCGGTGATAAAATTGCGGTTTGCATTTCCGGCGGAAAAGATTCAATGCTGCTCGCCAAGCTGATCCAGGAACTGCAGCGTCACGGCCCGGTGCCTTTTGAAGCGGTTTACCTTTCTATGGATCCTGGCTACGCAAACAAAAATCGGGAACTTTTGATTTCAAACGCCGAAAAATTGCATGTGCCGATGGAGATGTTTTCATCTCAAATTTTCGACACCGTCGTCAACATTGAAAAGAACCCCTGTTATCTTTGTGCCCGGATGCGGCGAGGATATTTATACAGCAAAGCCCGGGAATTGGGCTGCAACAAAATTGCTTTGGGGCACCATTTCAACGATATGATCGAAACGGTGGTTATGGGGATGCTTTACGGCGGCCAGATTCAAACGATGATGCCCAAACTCCATTCCACCAATTTTCCGGGCATGGAACTGATTCGTCCTCTTTATTTGGTTCGGGAGGATGATATTATTGCCTGGGCAAAACATCATAATCTGCATTTTTTACAATGTGCCTGTCGTTTCACAGAGCGTAGTGCCGAGCAAGAGGATCTTTCCAAACGCCGTGAAGTGAAACGGATGATCGCCGAGTGGATGAAGATCAATCCACAGGTGGAAAAAAATATCTTCCGCAGTGTCCATCGGGTGAATCTCAGCACCATTTTGGGTTATAAACAGGAAGAAAAGGAGTATTTCTTTTTGGACGATTATGACAGGAAAGGCAATAAAACTGATATCGGATAAAGTAATGGAAAAACAAGCACGCGCCTCCTCGTTTTGAGGGGGCGCGTGACATTTTTTAATTTTCTGTTTTGAAGCCTTCTCCCAACACCTCTGAAACTTCGGAAACGATCATAAAGGCATGAGGATCTACTCTTTTGATCGTTTGTTTTACTGCGTGGTATTCCGTGCGCCGTAGCACACACACCAATATTTTTTTGGGGGTTCCGGTATAACCGCCTTCTCCATGGAAGAGGGTTAAACCGCGATCCAATTCTTCAATCAGTGCTTTGGAACAGGCTTCCGGATGGTCGGTGATGATCATCACCTGTTTACTCACATCCTGCCCGTAAAGAAAAGCATCAATCACTTTGGTGCAGGTGAAAATACAGATGACAGCATAAAGCGGCGATTCCATATTGCTGTATACAAAAATGCTGGTAACCACAACAGCAATATCGATGAGTTGCATTAGTTTTCCCATAGAAATGTGCGGAAAACGTCGTTGAAGCAGTCGGGCGCCGATATCCGTGCCGCCGGTGGAAGCATTTCGCATAAAAATCATTCCGAGGCCGGCACCCATAACCACGCCGCCAAAGAGTGCGGCAAGTAAGGTATTGTCAGATTCAAAAACAGGCAAACCGGAGAAAATCACATCCAAAAAGATCGAATAACTGACCACACAATAGGCGCTTTTGATGATAAAGGGTTTTCCTAGGAAAATCAGTCCCAAAACAACCAAAGGAAGATTCAACAATATACTGCCGGCACCGATGGGAAATTCGAAGAGATAATTGATCAGCGTTGCAAGACCGGTAACGCCGCCGGGGGCAATTTGATGCGGTGCGGTAAAATAATGGGTACCAATGGCAAAAAGGGCGGAACCGATGGTGCAGATCAGAAAATCAAGCAGAACGGTTTTCGGCTTTTTGAGCCATTTTTTAGTTGTTTCCATTCTGTTCCTCCGCATTCTCCAATATCAATCTGAAAAGCTCCAGAATTCGTTCATTTTTCTCATAGAGAAAGAGATAACCAAACAGTGCTTCCATTCCCGTTGCGATCCGATATTCATTTGGATCAGCGTTTTTGGGCGGTTTCACATGATTGGCATTTCTTCCGCGCAGAAAAATTGCATGTTCATCTTCCGAAAGAAGAGATTCCAAAAGAGCCATCGCTTTTGCCTGTCCTTTTGCTGAAACAAATTGGATGGCGGCAGTATGCAGTTTTCCTGCCGGCATACTGCCTTTTTTCACAATTTCGGTGCGCACCAACAGTTCATAAACCGCGTCGCCCAAAAAAGCCAAAGTAACCGGGCTGAGTTGCTCCGGCAAAAATCCGTGGGAAATGGGAATCGTAGGTCATTCCTCCTTGAATCATCAGGGAATAAAGTCAAAGTCAAAATTATAAATCCGAACGGTATCCCCTTCTTGAACTCCTTGATGCTCCAACTCTTCAATGATGCCGCTGGAACGAAGCACCCGTTGGAAATATTGCAGAGATTCATAATCATCTGTATTGACGCTATTAAAAATAGGGATAATCCAGGGGGCTTCCACGGAATAAAGATTGGGAGAAAGTTGGGTAACGGTAAAGGGACGGTCCTCCCCTTCCAACACTTCCGGAAGCGCTTCGGGTTCGAATCGGGTGATGGGCGGAAGTTCCCGCAGTTTTTCCCATACCGCCTTCAAAAGCGGTTCCAATCCGGCGTGAGTCACGCTGCTGATCTCATAAAATTCTGCACCGTCAGCTTCCACATATTCTTTGAATTCCTCGATTTGTTCAGGAATGCTCATATCCGTTTTGCTGGCCACCACAATCTGGGGTTTATTGGCCAGCTCTTCCGAAAAGCAAGAAAGTTCATGATTGATGGTTTTATAGTCCTCAATGGGATCGCGGCCGTCTGCACAGGAAACATCCACCAGATGCAAAAGCAATCTGCAACGTTCCACGTGGCGCAAAAAATCATGACCGAGGCCGGCGCCTTCGCTGGCGCCGGAGATAATTCCGGGAATATCGGCCATCACAAAACTGGCGCCGTCACCCATCCTTACCACACCCAAATTGGGTTCTAACGTGGTAAACGGATAACTGGCGATCTTTGGTCTTGCCGCGCTGACAACACTGATCAGGGTGGATTTTCCGGCGTTGGGAAATCCGATCAGCCCCACATCGGCCAAAAGTTTCAGTTCCAGTTTGAGCTCCAACTGCTGCCCGGGGATTCCGGGTTTTGCAAAACGGGGCACCTGTCTGGTGGGGGTGGCAAAATGTTGATTACCAAAACCGCCCTTACCGCCTTTCAGAAGCAGGATCGGTTCTTCACCAGAACAATCGGCCAGCAACGTTCCGGATTGCTTTTCTCTGATAAGAGTACCTTGAGGCACCTTGATAATTAAATCAGCACCGTTTTTGCCGGAACAGTTTTTCTGGCTTCCGTTTTGACCGTTTTCTGCGAAATATTTACGTTTGAATTTGAAATCGATCAGAGTGTTCAGATTGGGGTCCACCTGAAAATAAATGTTGCCGCCACAACCGCCGTCGCCGCCATCCGGGCCACCGGCTGCCACATATTTTTGCCGATGAAAACTAACGGCACCGTTTCCGCCGTCACCCGATTTTACGGTGATATGGGCAATGTCCATGAACATACTTTGCATGGGTTGCTCCTTTCTTTTGCATAAAAAGTAACCGTATCAACATTCAGTGGCACGGCGCCTTTTTAAAAGTTCGCTGTTTTTAGATTTTGTTTGCCTTAAAGACCTCAATTATAATCATTTTAACCTATTTGGAAGAAAAAAACAAGCAGATTCCAAATAACTGACTATTTTATGGACAAATGTTGAAAATGCTAAAAAGTATATTGAAAATAAAATATGGATTTGATAGACTTTTGCTGACAGAGTCGTTATGAACTTTCGATGCTGTCTAAAAATAAATCTAAAAGAAAGGTCAGTGAAAATTTATGAAACAATTGGCTTTGACTCCTCCGATGGGCTTTAACACCTGGAATACTTTCAGTTGTGATATCAACGAAGAAATCATCAAATCTCTCGCGGATGCGATGGTGAACGAAGGGTATCTTGAGGCCGGTTATGACACCCTTACTCTGGATGACGGTTGGATGAGCCCTGTGCGGGATGAAAACGGAAAACTGTTCGGTAATCCGGAAAAGTTCCCCGGTGGGATGAAAGCCATTGGAGATTATCTGCATGAACGGGGCTTGAAATTCGGGATCTATTCCGATGCCGGCACCCATACCTGTGCCGGGTTCCCTGCCAGCTATGGAAACGAGCGTTTGGATGCCAAAACCTTTGCAGAATGGGGCGTCGACTTTCTGAAATATGACTATTGCTTTGCACCTCAGGGCGGCGGCAAGGATGTGGTACTCTATCGTAAAATGGGGCAGGCTCTGCGGGAAACCGGCAGAGACATCGTCTATTCCGTTTGCTGGGGTGTGAGCACCTCTCCCACCTGGGCAAAAACGGCCGGCGGTCATATGTGGCGTTTGACCGGTGATATTGCGGATTCCTGGGAATCCATCTCCAAAGTCGGTTTCGGTGCCGTTGGTCTGGAACCCTATGCCGGCCCCGGCAATTGGAACGATCCCGATATGCTGGTTATCGGAATGTTCGGAAAAGGATATGTGGGAAAAATCGGCGGTGGCGCCAACATCAATGAATATCGCAGTCATTTTGCTCTTTGGTGTATGCTGGCCGCTCCCCTCTTTATGGGTCATGACCTCCGTAACACTTCTGATGAAGTCAAAAAAATCCTGCTCAACAAGGAAGCCATCGCCGTCAATCAGGATATCCTTGGTGTCCAGGGATATGCAGTAAACGGATGGAAACACGCTCTTGCAAAACCTTTGGCAGACGGTGGCGTTGCAGTGGCTCTGTTCAACGAATCGGCAGAATATAATCAGATTTTGCCCATTTCTCTTGAAGAGTTGGGATTTGAATCGGATGACACGGTTTATGTTCGCGATCTTTGGAATCATCAGGATCTGGGCACCTTCAAAAGCGCTGTTTCTGTCCGTGTGGAGCCTCATGACTGTGCATTCTTGAAATTGACCCGGAAATAATCTGTAAAATCACAAGTTTAATAAGAATAAACGACCCTGATTCGTTAGAATCGGGGTCGTTCTTTATTGGCATAACTGCCAAGTTTATCTACTTGTCAAATTATTATTCACCGATCACGGCGATCTGACACATTTTCATGGCGTCCAAAGCCTTTTGATGGCTTTCGGGGGTTACTCCGGCACAGCAGGCGGCATCAATGATTACCTCGGCTTCAGGTAAAGAAGCCTTGATTAACATAGCGTTGGAGATCACACAGATATCGGTGCAAAGCCCGATGAGGGTGATTTCGATTTCTTGGTTATCAAAAAAGCGCTCTTCCAGTTCTTTTGCCAAAGCAACAGATCCAAATGTGGGTTTATCGATCACCCGTTTGCAATATTTCTGTAGTAAGGGATGAATTTGCCAGCCTTCTGTTCCCTGAATACAATGATTCACCGGCAGCAGTCTTCCCTCTCGGGTATCAAGATAATCTTTGGTGTGGGTATCTCTTGTAAATATGATTTCACCGTCAAAATTCTGAATTTTTTTCTCCACCATCGGCAGAATTGTTACCGCTTCCTTCGTTCCTAAAGAACCGTCAATAAAATCTGTTTGCATATCCACAACGATCAAAATCTTCTTCAATTTCGAACACTCCTTTTATTGGAAATTCTTTTGTTCCGGCCGCAAAAGAAAACAGAAAAAGCCGGCTAAAAAAGCGTCGGGCGCCAAAGCTGCCAAAACAGATGCTTTTGAATTGCGTCGGTTGCTTACCTGATCTTGACAAAGAACCGAATAAAAAAGTTTTGCCAAAATCCGTTCGTCGGTGATGTTTTGCAGAAAAGCAGAAAGATCTCCGATTTTCTCAATATCCCAAGAAGGCAGCAGTGAAAGTTCAGCGAAAAGTTTGTCTGTAAAACTCTTTTCGGTATAAACATCCAGAGGGCTGAAACGAAAAACGCTTGCTGCTACTTCCGCACAGGCCACAGCCGGATTGTGTTCCATTGTTTTTTTATCGCTTTTGGTCAAAAGAACCCGCAAGGCCAACCGAATCAACCGTTTTCTGACTGCCTCATCTCCCATTCCTTTTCCCGGAAAATATTGCTGCAACAGCGATTGTATCACACGCTGGAATTTTTGATGCAGTTCGGAAAAACTGCCCTTTTCGAAAGAATAAATTCCGCCGATGTGATCTCCGAAGGCTCTTTTGGCATCCAAATACCCCCGTCGGATATTCACCCTGGCATAGTCTGCATCAAACATAAGAAGAAAGCCCAAATCGCTTTTGGATTCGATCCAAGTCACAGGAACATCAGCACGAAAAACCGGCCTGCGGAAACCCGCAGGCCGGTTTTTGGCATCTGTGTAAATTGCGTGTTATTCCTGGGAGAATTCGTCCTTGCCCACACTGCACAGGGGGCATTCAAAATCTGCAGGAATATCGTCCCACTTGGTGCCGGGGGCAATGCCGCCTTCGG
>JAFQMB010000011.1 GCA_017421095.1 Oscillospiraceae bacterium | reverse complement strand
TGCTCAAAACCTTGTTGTCCACCTCGTGGCGATGGCCGGCCTCATCCGGAGCCTCCATATGCAGATAA
Source organism: Oscillospiraceae bacterium (assembly GCA_017421095.1). Lineage (GTDB taxonomy): Bacteria > Bacillota > Clostridia > Oscillospirales > Ruminococcaceae > RGIG1943. The sequence goes on along the minus strand of JAFQMB010000011.1, from coordinate 26,623 downwards.
ACGAAATCTGCGCCCTTTTCCAAAGCTTCCAATGCGGCGTTTCTTTTGGCGTCGAAGTCGGTGTGCACATTGCCGGTCACCCCGGGAACATCGGGGACCTCCATCCCGGCGGCGAGACCGATCCCTTTCACCAGATCCACCGCGCTGATCACACAGCCTGTTTTTCCGGTCATTTCCGAAAAGGCGGGAAGAACCGTCTTTTTGCCGCTGCCCCAAAGCCAGATGGCGTTGGCAGGTTTCAACCCTCTTGCCACCCGAGCCTGATTGACCGGATGATCCTTCAAAATCTCGTAACTCTTCTTCATCAAAGAGAGCAGCGTTTCTCCATCCTTCCCTTTGGGCAGATAAGAGGCGATGGGCCGCAGGGTGATGTCGTGGGGAGGCGTCAGCAGGCTTTCAGTGTGCCCCGATTTCCAAACCAGACAATGGCGGTAACTGATGCCGCTGTAAAAGGTGAAAAGTTCGTCTCCCAACGCCTTTTGCACCGCCTCGATCAAGCGGGCGGATTCTGCGGTGGTGATCTCGTCGGCGGAATAGTCGATCATGGTCTTGGCTTCAAAGGGCTCTTCCTCCGAAAGGGTCACCGTGTTGCAACGCAAGGTCACATCTTCGTTTGCCAAAGAAAGGCCCATGCTGATGGCCTCCAACGGAGAACGGCCGGTATAATAACGCTCGGGGGCATACCCCATCACCGAAAGATTGGCCACATCACTGCCGGGGGCAAAATGCTCCGGCACCGTTTTCACCATCCCAAGGGTGGAAGATTTGGCCAGACGATCCAAATGTTCGGTTTTTGCCGCCATCAAAGGGGTTTGGCCGCCCAGTTCCGGAACCGGCGTATCCGCCATGCCGTCCCCCAAAATCACAAGATATTTCATAAAAACAATAACTTCCTTCTTTGGATTCGTTTGCTGCAAAAGGCAGAAGATCTTTTGCAGTATGGGCTTATTGTAGCACAATCCAGCCCCTTTGAGAAGAGAAAAATTTGCAAAAAAGGCAAAAATGTTTGCCTTTGGGAAACAGGTGTCTTTCTATAAAGGACGCGATCTCTCCGGGCAGGATAAGATCCCGTCTGTTTGGCAAAAGAAAAAGAGGAAGGTGCGGTTACCTTCCTCCCAGATAAATATTTTTTGCGTTCAAAAATGCGGCATCCTGATGATCGTGGGTGATCAGACAGATGGTGTGTTTCTTCTGCAGCCCGTTCAGATAAGAAAGGATTTTTTGTTTGTTTCCGTCGTCCACCCCGGCAAAGGGCTCATCCAACAGCAAAATCCCCCCCGATTCGGGCAAAAAGGCCAGCGCACGGGCCAGGGAAGCCCGCCGCTTCATCCCGCCGCTGCAATCGGAAGCTTTTTTATCTGCTTCCGATAAAAGGCCAACTCTGTCAAGGGCCTCCAAAACCCGTTTTTCCGCGATTTTTGGGTCTATATCATGCAGGGGAAGAAGCAGATTTTTTCGCAAAGAGAGGTGGGGGAAAAGGCGATCCTCCTGAAAAAGGGGAACAGGGGCAGGGGAACAGACCACCCTTCCTTTTTTGGGCGAGAGTTCCCCCAAAAGCAGCCCCATCAAGGTGGATTTTCCGCAGCCGGAGGGGCCGAGGAAGGCTAAAGTGCCGGGGCTGTCCAAAGAAAAGGAGAGGCCGCCAAAAAGTTCTTTTTCCCCGTCATAGGAAAAGAAAAGATCCGAAACGAAGATCATCTGCCCCCCTCCTTTCGGAACAAAAGTGCCAGCCCTTTTTCCAACAAAAGGCTCACCAGAATCACAACAATCGTCCAGGCAAAGAGCTGTTCGGTTTCCAAAAAAACCTTGGCATCATAAAGCTGTTCCCCTAAAGAATGGGGCACCAAAACGATCACTTCGGCCGCCACCCCTGCCTTCCAGGCAAAGCCCATTCCCACCGAACAAACGCTTTTCAGCGCCGCCCGCATAGAGGGGAGAGAGAGGTGCAAAAAAATCTGCAACCGGGTGAGGCGATAATGTTTCGCCATGATGAGCATCTGTTCATCCCTTGCCCGAAGGGCCTCCAACAGCGAGCGATAGGCCAGGGGAAGAACCATCAGAAAACTGATCAGAACGGTTACCTGTTCGGTCTGCAGCCAAAGGTTCACCAGGATGATAAAGCTGGCCACCGGTGCGGTTTTCAAACAGGAGATGGGAACAGAAAAGAAGGACTCTAACAGCGGAATAAAGCTGACTGCAAGGGCCAGAATTGCCCCAAGAAACAGCCCGAGGAAAAAGCCGGCGGTAACACGAAGCAGGCTGGAAAAAACGGTCAGCCAAAAAGAACCGTCCGGCAGCAGAGAGAAAAGGGTTTTTGCCACCGAAACCGGGGTGGGCAGCAAAATGGGAATGTTGGTGATCACCGCGGCCAGATGCCAAAAGAGCAGCCAAAAGGCCAGAGAACAGACAAAGAGCACAAATTTTTTCCAAACAGGCTTTTGAAACACCATTTTTCTCTGCCTCCTTTCTTTGATGGATGATTTGAAAACTGCCCGACCTCCGAAACAAGGGGGCCGGGCAGCGGCAATCTTATTCTGCGATCCAATAGAAATTTTCGTCGGGCAATTTGCCGCCCACCGAGGCGGGGTTGATGCCGTAAAGCACCTTCAAAAATTCGTCGGTCATCGTTTTCATAGAATCGCCGACAATAAAGGTGATGGCACATTTGGGGATGGCCTTGGCAGCCACGGCCTCTTCCATAATCTCATATTTACCGCAAAGGCCGGCGGTTTCCGCAACCTGCTCGTTGGCAAAAGCGGTGCTCTTGGCATATTCTTCCAAAAATGCTTCCACCGTTTCGGGGTGCTCTTTGGCAAACTCAGCGCGGACAACCACACTGCCCATCACCAGTTCGTTGCCATTATGGCTGTCTTTCCAAAGCTGGTTGCAATCCAGAGCGATGCGCACCTGGTCGTTTTTGTTTTGTGCGGCGGTGACAAAGGGCTGGGGAAGAAGGGCCAGATCACATTGGTCGCCCAGCAGTTTTGTCATAGCCTCGGTGTGTTCGGAGGCATAAATCACCGTCACATCCTTGCCGATGGTCAAACCGACGGAAGTGAGAAGATGTTCCAAAACAAACTGAGGGGTGCTGCCCTTGCCGGCAGAAACAATGGTCTTTCCCTTCAAATCAGCGGCGCTCTTGACCGTTTCGCCCTTTTCCATCAGATAAAGAACCCCAAGGGTGTTGATGGCGCAAAGCTGAATCTTGCCGTTGTTTTTGGCATATAAGGTGGCCGCGGCGTTGGTGGGCAGGCAGGCGATATCCAATTCCCCTTTCAAAAGGGCGGTGGTGATCTGGTCTGCGGCGGTGGCGACGGTGAAAGAATATTCCACCTCGCTCTTTTTGTTTTCGTTCTGTTCCATCAGGTGCACCATCCCGATGGCGGTGGGCCCTTTCAGGACAGCGGCATTCACCGGCACGGTTTGAACCGCCGAAGCCCCTTCGGAACCGGAGGTTTCATCTCCGCCGGTGACGGTGTTGCAGCCTGCAAGGGCAAACAGCAGAACCAAAGAGAGGAAGAGAGAAAGCAGTTTGATCGATTTTTTCATTTTTTGTTCCATCCTTTCTCCCGCCCGAGAAGATTCTCAAAAGGGCGGCAGGGTTAATAGTGATATCACAGCAAAAAACAAAAACGCTCCGCAGAAAACACGGGGCGCGCAAAAAGACCCTTGCAAAAAGGGAAGGCGATGACCCGTGATCTGCCCGAAAAGGGAAAAACTCTTCGGTGAGAGAATGGGCTGTGAAAGATCTGAGAAGAGCAGAAGAAAACTGCTCTGCCAGAGTGAGCATATTATAGCGATTTTTGAAGAAAAAAGCAAGCCTTTTCTCATAAAAGAAGCGAAATACTCTTTTTGGCTTGTTTTTTATCCCGCCGGAAGCTATAATAAGCCTGTAACAATGCCGCCTTGGCAAAGCTGATCAGGAGGTTCTTTTATGACGTCATCTCCGCTTCTTTCTTCCGGTGGGGGAGGGAAAAAATCCTTCTTCGCCCGGCACGAGTATCTCACCGTTTTCCTGGTGGGACTTTTTGTTTCTTTTGTGATGTTCCTGCCTGCGCTGATTATGGGCAAGGGGCTGTTCACCTATTTCGGCGATTATCTGGTGCAGCAGATCCCTTTTTATAAGCATTGTCACGAAATGGTGCGCTCGGGCAGTTTCCTTTGGGATTGGGGCACCGATCTGGGTGCCAATTTCATCGGGTCATACACCTTTTATCTTTTGGGCAGCCCCTTTTTCTGGCTGACCATTCCCTTCCCCAACAGTTGGCTGCCCTATCTGATGGCCCCTCTTTTCTTTGTGAAATATGCCACCGCCGGGCTGACTGCCTATCTTTATATCAAGAGATTCACCGCCAAAAAAGAGATTGCCCTCCTTGGCGCGCTTCTTTATGCCTTCTCCGGCTTCCAGATGTATAACATCGTCTTCAACCATTTCAACGATGTGGTTGCTCTTTTCCCGCTGATGCTGGTGGGCCTGGAAGAATTGGTCACCGAAAACAAAAAGGGTGTTTTCGTGCTGGCGGTTTGCATCAATGCCCTTTGCAACTATTTCTTCCTGGTGGGCGAGGTGGTCTTCCTCTTCCTTTATTTCTTCATTCGGATGGCCCATTGTTCCACCTGGCGGATCACGCTGAAAAAATTCGGTCTTTTGGCCTTTGAATCGGTGCTGGGTTGTCTGTTGGCCGGGGTGCTTTTGATGCCCAGCTTCCTGGTGGTGATGAGCAACCCCCGGGTGGGCAGCGCATTGACCGGTTTTAATATGCTCTTTTATTCCAGCGAACAGCGCTATGGCGCCATTTTGCAATCCTTCCTGTTCCCGGCCGAAGTGCCAAGCGCCCCCAACTTCTTCCCCGGGGCCAACAACAAATGGACCAGTATGGCAGGCTGGCTGCCCATGTTTGGTTTGACCGGCGTTTTCGCCTATCTCACCAGCAAGCGCAAAACCTGGCTGAAAACCATTATCATCACCTCTGCGGTGATGATGTATATCCCCTTTTTGAACAGTATGTTCATCGCCATGAACGGCTATTATTACTGCCGTTGGTTCTTTATGCCCATTTTGATGATGAGCCTGGCCACCGCCCTTTCTTTGGAAGATCCCAAGGTGAACTTCAAGCGGGGGGTTCGGATCTCTGCCCTTTTGACGGGGATTATGGTGTTGGCAGTTGGCTTTTTGCCTGCCTCGGGCGCTTCTGCCGAGGTGGACCCCTCTTTGACCGGAGTTTCCAAGGTGTTGGCCAAACTCAAAGTAGTGCTCACCGAAGGGCTGGGGCTTTATGAGGATGCGGGAAGATTCTTCCTTTCCTCTGCCATCGCCCTGATCAGCCTGGCAATGGTTTGGTTGCTGGTGACCCATCTGAGAAAGAGCAAACAGTTTATCTCGCTGGCGCTGGTCTGCACCATTTTGGTCACCTGTGTCACCGGCATCAGTTATATCCTCACCTGTCGGACCCGTTCGGGCAACCACGATTTTGTCCGGGAAGACCTGGTCAACAGCCGCCTGGAACTGCCGGTGGATTATAAAGAAAACTTCTATCGGGTGGATTTCCCCGATTCCTTTGATAATGTGGGCATCTATTGGAACTATCCCTCGGTGACCACCTTCCATTCCATCGTCCCCCGCAGCATTATGGATTTTTATCCGATCACCGGCACCAAGCGGGATGTGGGATCCAGACCGGAACTGGAACTTTATGGCATCCGCGCCATGGCCAGCACCCGATATTATTTCAAGCGGGGCACCAGTTATGATGAAAGCGATCCGCCTATGCCCGGTTATGAATATCGCTTCACCTCCAACGACGTCACCGTTTGGGAAAACACCTATTATATTCCCATGGGCTTCACCTATACCCATTCCATTACCAAAGAGGAATTGATGGACTATGCGGAAGAGGATCGGGACAAGGTGATGCTCCACGCCCTCTGTCTCTCGGAAAAGGACGCCCAAAAATATGCCGATCTTTTGGTGCCCTTGAAAGACACCGATTATTATTATCCCAGCGAATCGGGTTATTTTGCCGACTGCCGGGAGAGAAAAGAGGGGGCTTGTGACAGTTTCGCCTATTCCTCTTCCGGATTTGAAGCCACCATTACCACAGAGAAACCCGAACTGGTCTTCTTCTCTGTCCCCTATGAAGAGGGATGGACGGCCACCGTCAATGGCAAGGCGGCCGAGATTGTAATCTCCAATATTGGGTTTATGAGTGTTGTGGTGCCCGAAGGCAGCAGCCGGATCAACTTCTCTTATCGCACCCCCGGTTTGGATCTGGGTCTTTGGATGACCTTTGGGGCTTTGGCGGTCTATCTTGTTTATCTGGCGCTTGTGATTCGGAATAAGAAAAAGCATCCGGAACAGGCAGAAAAGGTCTGCCCCACCCGTTGCAGCGAATGTACCCGTTGCTTTGCAAATGACCGTTATAGCGATCTGGCGGCAAAAGGAGTGTATGCCAATCCCTTTGCAGCCGAAGAAGAGACGGTGGAAGCCGACGAAGAATCGGCGGAAGCTTCGCTTTTGGATGCGGAAGGAGAAATGCTGCCGGAATCTTTGGAAGCCGAAGCGCCGACCGAAACAGAAACCGAAGAGGAAAAGAAATCCGAAGGGGAAAAGGAACCGCCCAAAGAACAGGCCGAGGCGGTGGCCTATCTGGAAAAACTTTATGAAGAGATGACCCAAGAAGAGATCGAAGCGCTGATTGGCGGGCTCGATACGGAAAAATAACCCAAAAAGAAAGGTGTGTTTTTTATGACCACCCTTTATCTGGTTTTGCCCTGTTATAATGAAGAGGCGGTTTTGCCCGAAACCGCCCGCAGATTGGATCTGGTGATGGCCCATCTTTTGCGGGAAAATCGGATCTCGGAAGAGAGCCGTGTGGTTTTTGTGGATGATGGCAGCAGGGATGCCACCTGGCCCATCATCTGCCGCCTGCACGAGGAAAACAAACTCTTTGAAGGACTGAAACTCACCCGCAACCGCGGGCATCAGAATGCGCTTTTGGCCGGCCTTTTGACGGTGAAAGACCGTTGCGATGCCACCATCAGTATGGATGCCGATTTGCAGGATGATCCTGCCGCCATCTATGCCTTTTTGGATGCCTTTGAAGCCGGCAACGAGATCGTCTATGGCGTTCGGAGCGACCGTTCCAGCGACACCTTCTTCAAACGATTCACCGCCGAGGGCTATTATAAACTCTTGGATGCCATGGGGGTTGAGGTGGTCTTCAACCATGCAGACTGCCGTTTGATGAGCAGCCGCGCCCTGAACCTTTTGGCGGAATATGAAGAAACCAGCCTCTTTTTGCGGGGGATGGTGCCGCAGATTGGCCTCAAACACACGACCATCACCTATCCCAGACAGGAACGCTATGCAGGAGAAAGCAAATATCCCCTTTCCAAAATGCTGAAGCTGGCCTTCGATGGGATTACCTCTTTTTCCATGAAGCCCTTGAAACTGTTGCGGCTGTTTGCCATCCTTTTGCTGGCAGCCGGCCTTTTGTTGCTGTTGATTGGCCTTGTGATCTCTCTCTTTGGCGGATTTGTATCGCCGCTGGTCTGGCTGTTTGGCGGCCTTTCGCTGCTTGTTTCGGTGGTTGAATTTTCCCTCTGGCTGATGGGAGAATATATCGGCCGCACCTATCAAGAGGTGAAAAAACGCCCCCGGTTCTTCATCGAAGAAGATTTGGGCAAACAGGATTGACACCATCACAGAAAAACCAAAAACTCCCCTCTGCGTGGCAGGGGGGAGTTTCTTTTTTTGGAAGAAGCCAACTCAGATGTTCTTTTTTCTTTCTTGCGATCTCAAGGAGGGAGCACCTTTTTAGGAAGATACTGTAAAAGACTCCCTCTCCCGAGAAAAGGCAAAAGGTTTTTATGTCGTTTCTTTCCCCGACAAACTTTGCACAAACTGTTCGGCTGTCCGGCCGGAGATTCCGCCGCCGGTCATCTCCCAACGGTCGGCCGCCAAAAAGAGTGCCGCTTCATCCGAAACATCAAGTCCGGCTTTTTGGGCTAAAAACTTCACAATCTCGTGATATTCCTTTCGGTTGGGCTTGGAAAAATTGATGGTCAGCCCAAAGCGATGCACCAAGGAAAGTTTTTCTTCCACCGTGTCGTTGCGGTGGAGTTCGTTGTCGCTGTCGGTTTTATCTTTCCAGGTTTCTCGGATCAGATGGCGGCGGTTGCTGGTGGCATAAATGAGCAGATTGTCCGGCCGCACCTCCAGATCCCCTTCGATCACCGCCTTGAGATATTTATATTCGATCTCAAATTCCTCAAAAGAAAGATCGTCCATATATAAAAGGAAGCGATAGTTGCGGCTCTTGATCTGTCCGATGATATCCGAAAGGAGTTCAAACTGGTGTTTATAAATTTCGATCACCCGAAGTCCTTTGTCGCCATAACGGCTCACCAGCGCCTTGATGCAGGAGGATTTGCCGGTTCCGCTGTCCCCGAAAAGAAGCACGTTGTTGGCGGGTTTGTGTTCCAAAAAGGCCTCGGTGTTTTCAATCAGTTTGGCCTTTTGCCATTCATACCCCAAAAGATCCGACATCTTCTTTTGCTCCAGATTGGAAATGGGCAGAAAAACAGCCCTGCCGTCTTTTCCTTTTTCCACCCGAAAAGCGTGGTTGAGGCCAAAGGTCCCCACCCCAACCTGCCGATAGGTGTCGGTGACTGCGAGATAAAATTCCTCCGGATCAGAAGCCTCTTTCAAACGGTGCATCAAGGCCATCACCTGCCCGCTGACACCTTTGTTATAGGCCCGTTCACTTTTTGGGATGGCGTGATAATGGGTTAAAACCGAGAAAAGATCGGTTCCCAAACTCTGTTCCATGGCCGAAAAATCATAATGAAACAGGGCAAAAAAGCGCTCCATATCCCCTTTGACCAGCTGATGGATGCTGCCCTCCGGCTCTTTTGCACGCTCCACCGTCAAAGAAAAGGGGCATTCGGCAGTCAAAAGGAAACAGGCCAAATAGCCCTGCCAAAGATTTTCGTCCAATCCGCAGCGGGTGGCAATTTCCAAAAGTTCGGCGGTCAGATCACCCAGGGCGCTTTGATACCGATTGTTTGTCTCCGATCCCTTTTTCCAATCGGCAACAAAATCCGCCATCCGCGCCAAAAAAGAATTTTCCGCCGCCTTTTTGTATACCGTCAAACGGGAAACAAGTGTGTCCATTGTTTTTCCCTCTTTTTCTTTCCAAAAATAAGTGTTCTGCTTTTTCATTATAGTCCGAAAAGAGAAGAAAGGCAACCGGTTTTTGCCGGCCGCTATCATCGCCCCTTGCGGCCCTGTGTGAAGATGTGGTATAATGCAAAAAATGTCCAAAAAGGGGGAAAAGGAGCATGAAAGCTAAGACTGCCGAAAAAAGTAAAAAGCAGAAAAAAGAGCGAAAAGGGCTTTTCCCCAAAAGGGAAAAAGTTTTGTCCCTAAAAAGCGAAATGCCCATAAAAAAAGATGTTCCCGGCAGCGTTTGGATCAAGCGTCTTTTCCTGATGCTGCTTATCACCGGCATTGTGGGAATGCTTGCCGCCTTTTCTTTGAGCTCGTTGGTCAAAAGTCAATCTGCCCCTCGGTTTTTGACCGTTGAAACCGCGAAAGAGATAGAAAATGTGGATTGCATTTTGGTGCTGGGATGCGGCATCCGGGAAGACGGCACCCCCAGTGCCATGCTGCAGGATCGGCTGGATGTGGGGATTGCCCTTTATCAGGCCGGGGTTTCGGATAAGCTTTTGATGAGCGGCGATCACGGAAGAAACGGTTATGACGAGGTGAGCGCCATGAAGATCTATGCCATGAAGCAGGGCGTTCCCTCCGAGGATATTTTTATGGATCACGCCGGTTTTTCCACCTATGAAAGTATGGTGCGGGCGAAGGAGATTTTCGGGGTGAAAAAATGTGTGGTTGTCACCCAGGAATATCACCTCTATCGCGGGATCTATAACGGCCTGCAACAGGGAATCGACACCTATGGCTGCCCCTCCGACCCAAGAGCTTATGCCCAGAAATTTTATCGGGAAACAAGAGAAATTTTGGCCCGGTCCAAGGATGTTTTTTATAATATGTTTTCGGCGCCGCCCACCTGTTTGGGAGACCCCATCTCGCTGGATGAAAGCGGCAACGTCACCAACGACGACACCTTCCTTGCAAAGTTAGAAGAGCAGACCGGCTCGCGGGAACTCTCCTGAAATGCGGTGCGATATGAAAGAAATCGGTTATCAGATCGTCTATTCCGGCAGAAAAACCCTGTCGCTTCAGGTGGAAGAAACAGGAGAGCTTTTGGTGCGTGCCCCTTATTTTGTTTCCAAAAGAGAGATTGAAGCCTTTGTTTTGAAGCATCAGGATTGGATTTTGCGCCAAAAAGAACGGCTGCAGGCCAAAAAAGAGTTGCCCGAACCGAAGGAGGCGGATCTTTTGCGCCTTCAGGCCGATTTGCAGCAAATATTATCCCACTATGCCCCAAAAATGGGGGTGACCTATTCCGCCTTCAAACTGACTTCGGCCAAAAAACGCCTGGGCAGTTGTCAGCCAAAAAGCGGCCGCCTTTGCTTTTCCAAGGATCTTTGGGCCTATCCCGAGCATCTTTTGGAATATGTGGCGGTGCACGAACTGGCCCATCTCAAATACCCAAACCACGCGCCGGCTTTTCACGCCTTTGTCCGGTCTTTTTTGCCCGATGCCGATGATCGCCGCAAGGAGTTGCGGAATTTTTCCTTTGATGCGGCCGAAAATTCCTTTGAGAGGAGCAGAATGTGATGTCTGTTCGGATGGAAACCTGTCATTTTATGCCCGAGGATGCCATGAAGGTGCGCATTTTAGTCTTCGTGGAAGAACAGGGCTTTGTGGATGAATTTGATGAAATCGATGCGGTTGCCACCCATTTTGTTGCCTATGACGGCGATCATCCGATTGGCACCTGCCGCCTTTTTTGGGATGACATCAAAAAGCGCTATACCATTGGCAGACTGGCAGTGGTCAAAGAATATCGGGGAAGAAGTTTGGGCAGACGGTTGCTCGCCTCTGCCGAAGAGGAAACAAAAAAACAGGGCGGAGAGGCTTTGTATCTTCACGCCCAATGCAGAGCCGAGGGTTTTTATCAGAAGGCGGGCTACACCTCTTTCGGCCCGGTGGAACCCGAAGAGGGATGCCCCCATATCTGGATGGTGAAAGCCGTTTGACGCCAAAAGTGCGAAAAACTTCCGGAAAACCCGCTGAAATTGGCCAAAAACAGGTGGATTTTTGCGTCGGATGTGCTATAATAAACAGAATGGAATTTTATGTGCAAAACAAGTCGGCGGCGGAACACCCAAAGCCGGGAATTCAGACAGAGAGGATAAATTTTTTATGATCCTGTTAGACGAATGCAAAGCCAAACTTTCGGAAATTCGCCCCCTGTTGGAAGAATTGAAAAAGGCGTTGGATATTGACCGTTTGAAGGAACGGATTGCCGCCATTGACGAGGAAACCCAGGCCGAAGGCTTCTGGAACGATGCTGCTGCCAGCCAAAAGGTGTTGCAGGAACAGAGCAAACTGAAAAAGACCGTTTCGGGGTTTGAGGCGCTTCTTTCCTTGGCCGATGATTGCGAGGCCATGATCGAGATCGGCACCGAAGAGGGGGATGACAGCGTTGCCGAAGAGGTGGACGCTATGCTGGAAGAGTTGAAAGCCGGCTATGAGGAAAGCCATCTTGCCACCCTGCTCAGCGGCGAATATGATGCCAACAACGCCATCCTTTCCTTCCATCCCGGCGCAGGCGGCACCGAGGCGCAGGATTGGGCCCAGATGCTTTATCGGATGTATAACCGCTGGGCGGAACGCCACGGTTTTTCTGTGAAACTGCTGGATTATCTGGATGGGGACGAAGCAGGTATCAAGAGCGCTTCCATTCTGATCCAGGGCAACAATGCCTATGGCTATCTCAAGGGCGAAGGCGGCGTGCACCGTCTGGTTCGGGTTTCTCCTTTTGACTCTGCCGGCAGAAGACAGACCAGTTTTGCCTCGGTGGAAGTGATGCCCGAACTGCCCGATGATATCACGGTGGAAATCAATGCCGACGATCTGAAGGTCGACACCTACCGTTCCGGCGGCGCAGGCGGTCAGCACATCAACAAAACCGACTCTGCCGTGCGCATCACCCACATCCCCACCGGCATTGTAGTGGCCTGCCAAAACGAGCGCAGCCAGCATCAAAACCGGGAAATGGCCATGAAGATGCTCACCGCCAAGCTCATCGAGATCAAAGAAAAGGCTCATTTGGAAAAGATCAGCGATATCAAGGGCGACCAGAAAGAAATTGCCTGGGGCAGCCAGATTCGCTCTTATGTATTTATGCCCTACACCCTGGCCAAGGATCTGCGCACCGGCTTTGAAATGGGCAACATCGGCGCGGTGATGGACGGGGATCTGGACGGTTTCATCAACGCCTATCTGACGGCACTTGCTTTGGGCGAACTTTAATTTCGGATTTGATCACAAAAAAGGACGATGAATCATATGAAAGAACTCAACAAGGTCTATGATCCCACGCTGGTGGAGGATCGGATCTATCAAAATTGGGAAGAAAAGGGATATTTCCACGCTTCTGTGGATCAAAAAAAACAGCCTTATACCATTGTGATGCCCCCGCCGAACATCACCGGCCAGTTGCATATGGGTCACGCGGTGGATAACGCCATGCAGGATATCATCATCCGCCGCAAACGGATGCAGGGGTTTGCCGCCCTTTGGCTGCCCGGCACCGACCACGCTTCCATCGCAACCGAAGCAAAGATCGTGGAGGCCATGGCAAAAGAGGGACTGACCAAAGACGATCTGGGCCGGGATGCCTTTTTGGTCCGCGCCTGGGATTGGAAAAATCAGTATGGCGGCAGAATCGTCAAACAGCTGCGGAAGCTGGGTTCTTCCTGCGATTGGGAAAGAGAACGCTTCACCATGGACGAGGGCTGCAGCAAGGCGGTTCATAAGGTTTTCAAATCCCTTTATGATAAGGGTTTGATCTATCGGGGCAACCGAATGGTCAACTGGTGCCCCTATTGCAACACCTCCATTTCCGATGCCGAGGTGGAACACGAGGAACAGGCCGGCAATTTCTGGCATCTTCTTTATCCGGTGAAAGAAACGGGTGAAATGCTGGAACTGGCAACCACCCGCCCCGAAACCATGCTGGGGGACACCGCTGTGGCCATCAACGCCGAAGATCCGCGTTACACCCATCTGCACGGCTGCCATGTGATTCTGCCCCTTTTGAACAAGGAAATTCCCATTGTCTGTGATGAACATGCGGATATGACCAAGGGTACCGGTGTGGTGAAAATCACCCCTGCCCACGACCCCAACGACTGTGAAGTGGGTCTGCGCCACGATCTGCCCCGGGTTCGGGTTTTCACCTATGACGGTCATATGACCGGTGCCGAAGATAAGAAAATCGCCGATGAACTCTTTGCCTCCGGCAGAGCCACCGTGGGAGAACCCGAGGTGCTTGACTGCGGCAAATATGCCGGTATGACCACCAAAGAAGCCCGCAAGGCCATTTTGGAAGATTTGGAAGCCGGCGGCTATCTCAAAAACGTGGAACCCCGGGATCATGAGGTGGGCACCTGTTATCGCTGCCACACCACCATCGAACCTATGATCTCCAAACAGTGGTTTGTGAAGATGGAGCCTTTGGCCATCCCTGCCATGGAAAGTGTGGAAAAGGGCGAAATCCGCTTCTCTCCCGAACGGTTCACCAAGATTTATATGAACTGGATGCGCAACACAAGAGACTGGTGCATCTCCCGTCAGCTTTGGTGGGGCCATCGGATTCCCGCCTGGTATTGCGATTGCGGCGAAACCATTGTGGCGGAAGAGGCTCCTTCTGTCTGCCCCAAGTGCGGAAGCAGTCATCTTTTGCAGGATGAAGACACGCTGGATACCTGGTTCTCCTCTGCTCTTTGGCCCTTCTCCACTTTGGGTTGGCCTGAAAAGACCCCCGAACTGGATTATTTCTATCCCACCAACACCCTGGTCACCGGCTATGACATCATCGGTTTCTGGGTGAGCAGAATGATCTTCTCCGGCCTGGCTTATACCGGCAAGGCCCCCTTCACCGATGTGGTGATTCACGGGATCGTCCGGGATGCTCAGGGCCGCAAGATGAGCAAATCTCTGGGCAACGGCATTGATCCTTTGGTGGTGATTGAGCAATACGGCGCCGATGCCCTGCGTTATGCCTTGATCGCCGGCAACAGCACCGGCGGCGATATGCGGATGAGCGATGAAAAGCTGACCTATGCCCGCAACTTCTGCAACAAACTTTGGAATGCGGCCCGATTTGTCTTGATGAATCTGGGTGATGAGATCACAACCTGTGATCTGCCCGAAAGTCTGGAGCCGGAAGATAAGTGGCTGTTGACCCATCTAAATCGCACGGTCAAAGAGGTCAACGAGAATCTGGAAAAATTCGAACTGGGTCTTGCTGCCGAAAAGATGCAGGAATTCATTTGGGATATCTTCTGCGATTGGTATATCGAACTGTTGAAAGCCCGCTTGCAGGCAGGCGGTGAAGTGGCAAAGAACGCCGCACAGATGCTCAGTTTCGCTTTGAACACCACGCTTCGGATGCTCCATCCGGTGATGCCCTTTATCACCGAAGAGATTTATCAGGCGGTGCCCCATAACTGTGAAAGCATTATGATCGATGCCTATCCTGCCTATGATCCCGCCCTCCACTTCCCCGAAGAGGAAGAGGTGTTTGACAAGGTGATCGATGTCATCCGTGCTGTGCGCAACCGCCGCAACGAGATGAATGTGCCTATGAGCAAAAAGGCCGATCTCTTCATCGAAACCAAACTCCCCGAAGCCTTCCGCCAGGGCATTCCCTTCCTGAAGCGGCTGGCCGGCGCTGAAGAGGTGTTTGTGGGTGAGGGCTTTGATCCCGAAGGAAAGGTTTCCTGTGTGACCGATGCCGCCAAGGTGCTTTTGCCCTTGGCCCAGCTCGTTGACAGAGAAAAGGAACTTGCCCGTTTGAACGGCGAGATCGAAAAAACCATGAAGGAAATTGCTTCGGTGGAAGGCAGACTGGCCAATCCCGGCTTTGTGAACAAAGCCCCCGAACAGGTTTTGAACGCCACAAGAGAAAAGCTGGAAGCCGCCAAACAGAAACTGGAAAAATTGCAGGAATCTGTCCGCGCTTATCAGTAAAAAGCAGCAAAAACGGAGACGCTTTGAAAAAAGCTGTCTCCGTTTCTTTGTTTGTCAAAAGGCAAAAGAAAACCACCCGCTTTGACAGGTAGTTTTCTTTTGGAAAAGTGTGCGGTTTTATAATGAGGTTTCGGAATTCTTCTGCTTCGTTTCTTTCTTCGAATGGCATTCCAAAAGCAGGGCAGAGTCAGAGGCGTATGCCTCTTTTAAATAATTGCTGGGCGCCACATGCTTGAATTTGTGAAACACTCTGGAAAAATAAAGTTGATCGGAAAAGCCCACCGAATGTGCCACCTGACGAACGGTCAAAGAGGCGTCCCGAAGCAGTGCGCAGGCCTGATTGATCCGAACACGGGTGAGATACTCGTTGGGAGAGATCCCGGCCTGCTTCATAAACAGTCTGTAAAGATGGCTGCGGCTGATTCCCACATAATCGGCAATGGCAGACACATCAATATGCCGGGAATAGTTGTTCTTTACAAAGGTGACCGCCTTTTCCATATGGTCAACACCAAAGCGCCCGACACTCTGATTTGTTTCGCTCAGTTTCATCAGCTTGGAAAAGAAAACATAAAGTCTTCCGGTGCGGAGGGCTTCGTCTGCGGCGGTATTGCCCACAACCTTTCTCACATCTCCGAGCAGTTTGACAAGACTGTTTGTTTCGGGCAGATGAAAAATCGGACTTTTATGAAAATCGGTCAAAGAGATGAGCCGTCCGGCCTCGGTGCCACTAAAACCCACCCATTCATAACGCCAGGGATCTTGCTGGTCGGCCCGATAGGTAACGGTTTTCATGGGAGAAATCAAGAAAGCGTCTCCTGCTGCCAATGTTTCAAAATTTCCCGGGGAAACCTCCACATACCCGACACCGGAGGTAATCACATGAATCACATAGTGATCCCGAACGGCGGAAAACTCATATCCGGGGGAACAATTTTCAAAACCGGTATAATAAACGCTCAAGGAAAGATTTTCTCGCAGGGTGGGCATCCAGTAAACAAACTCTTTGCTGTTCATAAGGAAATCGCCTCCACACTTTTTCTGCATTATACAGGATAAGGACAAAAATTGCAAGGATACAAAAGACAAATTCCGAAGTTTCTGTTGCATTTTTGCTTTTGAGTGTTTATAATAAGGCAAAATGAGCCGATAAAACGGGATCAGCAGACGGCTTTGAGGCAAAAGGAGGGTGTTTTCCCTTGGAAAAAGAGATTCGCAGCACACAGGAATGGAAAGCAGCCATCAGGGAAGGCCGTTTGGACGAGACATTTGAAAAGCTCTACGGTATGGATAAATGTGTCATCCAAGCGCAAAGAGAGAGATATCTCGATGCCCTGGACGGTTTTGTTGCCACCTATGGAGAAAAAGAGGACGTGCATCTTTTTTCCGCCCCCGGAAGAAGTGAAATCAGCGGCAATCACACCGACCACAACCATGGTTTGGTTCTGGCGGCTGCCATCAACCTGGATGCGGTGGGGGTGGCGGCAAAAAACGAGGAAGGAATCGTCCGTGTTCTTTCCCGGGGAAGAGAGATGGATGTGGTCGATCTTTCTGAGCTGACTGTCAAAAAGGATGAGATCAATCATTCCCCCGCCCTGGTGAGAGGGGTGGCCGCGGGGTTTGTCAAATTCGGTTTCCGTGTGGGCGGATACGATGCTTATACCGTCACCAACGTTTTGAAAGGGTCGGGGCTTTCCTCTTCTGCGGCGTTCGAAATTCTGCTGGGTCAGATGATGAACGGCCTTTATAATGATCAGGCAGCGGATGCTGTGATGCTGGCCCGAATCGGTCAATATGCGGAAAATGTTTATTTCGGCAAGGCAAGCGGCATTTTGGATCAGATGAGCAGCGCGGTGGGCGGCTTTGTCTGGATGGATTTTGAGGATCCCACCGCCCCGGTGGTGCGGCCGATGAAATTCGATCTCTCTGCCTGTGGCTATGCCCTTTGTATTATAGATACCGGCGGCTCCCATTCGGATCTCAGCGATGCCTATTCCGCCATTCCTTATGAGATGAAAAGCGTGGCAAAACTGTTCGGCAAAGAGGTGCTGCGCCGGGTGGATGAAAGGGAATGGAAGGAAAAACTGCCCACTTTGCGGGGCAGGGTTTCGGATCGGGCCATTCTTCGCAGCCTTCATTTCTTTGCGGAAAACAAACGGGTAAACGAGGCTGCGGATGCATTGGAAAAAGAAGATCTTCCCCGATTTTTTGCCCAGATCATCCGTTCGGGCAACTCCTCTTTCCGTTATCTGCAAAATGTGTATGCCTCCGCCAAGCCGGAAGAACAGGGCCTTTCCCTGGCACTGGCCATGGCAGAGGAACTGTTGGAAGGAAAGGGCGCCTGGCGTGTGCACGGGGGCGGCTTTGCGGGAACGGTGCAGTGTTTTGTACCGCTTGCTTTTTGTGATGAATTTTCTGACCGGATGGAAGAGGTGTTCGGGAAGGGAAGCTGTCATCGGTTGCGTGTGCGGCCGGTGGGCGGTTTGCAGATCGGTTGAGATAAAAAAGGAGAGACTATAATGGCGGAACTTCGTTGGCATCCCTTGATCGGCGATTGGGTGATGATCGCCTCACACAGACAGGGCAGACCCCAGATGCCCAAGGATTATTGCCCCTTTTGCCCGGGCAGCGGCGTGGTGCCGGAAGATTATGTGGTTTATAAACACGACAACGATTTTCCTGCTCTTTCCCAAAATCCCCCCCGGCCGGATGATGTGGCAAACGACTTTTTTCGGGTGAAAGAGGCTTATGGCAAGTGTGAGGTGATCCTCTATTCCCCCCATCATACCAAAACCCTGCCGGAACTTCCTTTGTGGCACATCGAAAAACTGGTGGATCTTTGGCAGGAACGCTTTTCGGCCATCTCTGCCGATAAAAAGATCAAATATGTTTTTATCTTTGAAAACCGCGGCGAGGCGGTGGGTGTCACCATGCCCCATCCCCACGGGCAGATCTATGGCTATTCGGTGATCCCCAAAAAGATCGAACTGGAATGGGCGCAGGCGAAAAAGCACAAAGAGGAAACAGGGGAATGCCTTTTCTGCCGGATGCTGGAGGAAGAACAGACAGACGGCCGTCGGGTGATTTTTGAAAACGATTATTTTACCGTCTTTCTGCCCTTCTTCTCGGAATATCCTTATGGGGTTTATATCATGCCCCGCCGTCATCTGCAAAACATCTGCCAGTTTACCGAGGCGGAAAAGCGTGCCTTTGCCGCCGTCTTGAAAGAAACAGCCGGGATGCTGGATTCCTTGTTTGACTATCAATTCCCTTATATGATGTGTATGCACAATGCGCCGGTGAATCTGGAAGAATCGGATGCGCATTATCATTTCCATGTGGAATTCTTCCCGCCCATGCGAAGCGCGGATAAAATCAAGTTCAACGCCTCTTCCGAAACCGGCTGCTGGGCCCATTGCAACCCCACCGCCCCGGAAGAAAAGGCGGAAGAATTGCGGAATGCCCACAAAAAATTCTGCGAAAACAAAGGATGAGAAACAAAATGAGTCCCCTGACGATGTCGGGGGACTTTCTTTTGCCTGTTTTGTCGGTACGGACATAAAAAGGCTTTCCTTTCTCCTTGCTGTATCCCGGAGTGAACCTTTTTAGACCTGACAGAAAACCTCTCCCGAAAGGAGGGGGGCAAACAGAGCATAGATAAGGGGGGATCAAAACATCCCGCAAAAAGAAAACCCTCCCCAAAAATGGGGAGGGCGATTTCTTTGTTCACAGCGCGGAAACTTATTTGTTGCCCCAGCGCTTGTTGAAACGGTCCACACGACCGCCGGTATCCACCAGTTTCTGCTTGCCGGTGAAGAAAGGATGACATTTGGAGCAAATTTCAACCTTAATGTCCTTGGCGGTGGAGGAAGTTTCAATCACATTGCCGCACGCACAGGTGATGGTGGTGGGCTGATAATTCGGATGCAGGTCCTTTTTCATTGTGATAGCCTCCTTTCAAGACATAGTTACAAGTAAAAAAGGTGTAACTTACTTCACTTCGACGGTAGCGCCGGCTTCTTCCAGCTTGGCCTTGATGTCGTTGGCTTCGGCTTCGCTCACGCCTTCCTTGATGGCCTTGGGAGCGTTGTCAACCAGATCCTTGGCTTCTTTCAGGCCCAGACCGGTGATTTCCTTGACAGCCTTGATGACGCCCATCTTAGAGGTGCCGGGGTTCATCAGCATAACGTCAAAAGAGGTCTTGGCCTCTTCAGCGGGAGCAGCAGCGGCAGCGGGGCCGGCCACAACAGCGGCAGCGGCAGTCACGCCGAATTCTTCTTCCAGAGCCTTAACCAGCTCGTTGAGTTCCAGAACAGTCAGTTCTTTGACTTCATCAATGATCTTCACAATCTTTTCAGATGCCATGATAGTTTTCCTCCTAATTGAAAATAATGAGTTTGTTTTGTTTGGAAGGGGTGGGGCGACCGATTAGGCGCTTTCCTGTTCCTTCTTGTTGGCGATTTCTTTGATGGTCATCGCCAGACCGACGATGGGCGAATTGAAACCGCCCAGCACTCTTGCCAACAACACCTCGCGGGAGGGGATGGTGGCCAGCTCATTGAGCTCTTCCACAGTAGCGTTCTTCCCATCGATAAAGCCGCCCTTGATGACATAGGCGCCCTTGCTCTTGGTGGCATACTGTGCAGCGATACGGGCGGGAGCAACCACATCATCCTTGCTCATGGCAATGGCAGTGGTGCCTTCCAGGATCTCATCCCAGCCTTCGTGACCGATCTCTTTTGCGGCAAGACGCAGCAGGGTGTTCTTCACAACTCTGTAGGTCACGCCGGCTTCCCGGTATTCGCGGCGCAGAACGGTGTCGTCTGCCACGCTGATACCACGATAGTCCACGATGACGGCGGTGGTAGATTCCTTCAGCTCTTCGGCCAGGTTCGCCACGATCGCCTGCTTCTGTTCCAGGACCTTCTGACTCGGCAAATTGTTCACCTCCGATAGAATAGCGCTGTTCCATATGCAAAAAAGAAGAACCGCTCCTGATCGATCTGCCAAATGGGCAGACAACAAGGAGCGGATGACGGCAAATTATTGTTTGTCAGGCCGTCTTCACATCTCCTCGGCAGGCGGCACACAAAAGGTGTGTCATTATACGGCGGATGCCGCACCTGCGGTCTTCAGATATGGAAGCCTGACTATTATAGCAATCAAAAGGTGGTTTGTCAATGGATTTTTTGCGGTTTTTCGGCTTTTTTTCAGGCTTTTTTGCCCGTTTTTCGGCCTTTTTTTGATCAAAAGCCAAGATGCCAGACCAAAATCGAATCCTCTTCCAAAACCGGGGCGCCTTTTTCTTTTTGATAACTGCCCACCGTCAGATAACAGGCAGCATCCGCAGCCTCGGGGATGGGCAGAGGAGAGGAGGAGAAGTTGGCCGAAAGCCCCAAAACTTTGCCATCCTTTTCCCAGCGCATTTCCAGATGGGCTTCGCTGTGGGCGATGATGGTAAATTCCCCGGAAAACATCTCTCTGAAATCCTTCCGCAGCCGGCCCAAAGAGGCGAAATATTCCTGCAGTGGGCAGCCGATCCGTTCCCAGGCAAAGAACTTCCGGTTCCAGGGGTCGCCGCAGCCGGTCATGCCGATTTCATCCCCGTAATAGATGCTGGGAACCCCCGGCAGGAAGAACTGCATCAGCGCGACCCGACGCAGCCGATGGTCGGCCTTGGCTTCCTCCAGGGGGGTGAGGGTGATATTGACCTCCTCTTCCCGGGTCACACTTCTCTCCAGCCCAAGGACATTCAGAATCCGCCAGGTGTCGTGGGTGGAAAGCAGATTCATCAAACCCTTTGCCGCCGGAGCAGGGTATTCGTCCAAAAGGCTGTTGACCCCATCGGCCAACAGATGGGCGTTTTTCCCTTTGCAGGCATCAATCAGCGCGCCGCGGAAGGGATAGTTCATCACGCTGTCCACCTGGCGGCCCTGAAGGAATTTTCTTCTGGCGCCGTAACTGTATTTCAAGGCGGCGTCTTCCCAAACCTCGCCCAAAAGATAGGCATCCGCTTTTTCGGCTTTTAATGCCTTTCGAACCTCTTCCAAAAAGCGGTCGGGCAGTTCGTCTGCCACATCCAACCGCCAGCCGTCGGCCCCAAGGCGCATCCAATAACGCAAAACGCCGTCCTCTCCGCAGATGAATTCCAAATATGTGGGGTCGGTTTCGTTCACATTGGGCAGGGTTTTGAATCCCCACCAGCAGGCATAATCCTCTCTGCTGTCGCCGAAAGAATACCAGCCGGCATAAGGGGAATCGGTAGACTGATAGGCACCGAGATCGGGATAGTTGCCATAGCGGTTGAAATATCGGCTGTCTGCGCCGGTGTGGGAAAAAACACCGTCCAGGATCACCTTCATACCCAGATCGTGGGCCTCGCTGCAAAGGGCGGCAAACTCTTCGTTGGTGCCCAGCATGGGGTCGATCCGGCGATAGTCTGCGGTGTTATACCGATGGTTGGATGCCGCTTCAAACATAGGGTTGAAATATAAGGCGGTCACCCCAAGAGAGGCAAGATAGGGCAGCCTGCTGCGGATGCCGGCGATGTTGCCCCCGTAAAAATCGGTGGCTTCATAATTCGGTTCATCCATGGTAAACAAAGGGCGTTCCGAGACGTTTTGATGCAGCGTTCGTTTGTTGTGCACCCCTTCGGTGCGGATTTCCCCCTCTTTGGCGAAACGGTCGGGAAAGATCTGATAAATCACACCCCCCGAAAGCCAGTCGGGGGTTTCGAATGCGCTGTCAAAAAACAAAACCGGCCATTCGATGCCATCTTTGAGAACATTTCCGTTCCCGTCTTTTCCGTAACGCTGGCCGTCTGCCAAGAAAGAGAGGAAATAAAGCCCGGGTTCTTTTTGATCCAAACGCAAAGAGAAACCCGATTCACAAGGGGTCATGGGCAGGAAAAGGGCATTGTTCTCTCCGTCTTTTCTCAAACAGACAGAAAGGCCTGCCACCTCCCGGGTCTGAACAAAAAGCTGCACACCGCTGCCGCAACGAACGGCACCGCGGGGATTCCAAAAACGCTTGTCTTTGGGGGTAAAAGTGATGGTCATGTGTCTGCTCCTCTCGGTTGCTTGCCCTCTTATTATAACTGGAAAGGGCGAAAAAAGGAAGCCTCTTTGTGAAAATCAACCAAGTTAACGGCTTTTTTTTAGACGAATAGCAGAAAATCAAAGAAAAGTCCGTCACCCCCTTTTCCTTTTGGTAAATTTAGTCTATAATATGCATACAGCAAGAGATAGTTTTCGTTGAAAATGTCGTATTTTTTGCTTTTTGGGCATTTTTTCGCAGACGGGTCTGCCTTTTTTGAGAAAAAAGGGCAGTGTCGTCTGTTTCGGCTCGTTTGCCCGCAAAAAAATTGTGCTTCGCAGCGGTGGTCGCTGTCAGACATCATAAACCTCAAGGAGGCTCGCGCATATGAAAGCGAAAAAAGAACTCATCGCCATGTTGTTGGCAGGTGGTCAGGGCAGCCGTCTTTATGTTCTGACTCAAGAGATGGCCAAGCCGGCCGTTCCCTTTGGCGGGAAGTATCGAATCATCGATTTTCCCCTTTCCAACTGTGTCAACAGCGGCATCGACACGGTGGGCGTTTTGACACAATATCGCCCCCTGGAACTGAATACCTATATCGGCAACGGCCAGCCCTGGGATCTGGACCGTGTGGGCGGCGGCGTTGCGGTGCTGCCTCCTTATATGACTGAGAAGGCGGGTGAATGGTATAAAGGCACTGCCAATGCCATTTATCAGAACATCAATTTTATCGAACAGTATGATCCCGAATATGTGCTGATTCTTTCGGGTGACCACATTTATAAGATGGACTATGCTGCCATGCTGGCCCGCCATAAAGAGGCTGAGGCGGATGCCACCATCGCGGTTTTGAATGTGCCGCTGGAAGAGGCCAGCCGCTTTGGCATTATGAACACCGATGCCGAGGGCCGGATCTTTGAGTTTGAAGAAAAGCCCAAAAATCCCAAATCCACCAAGGCCAGCATGGGCGTTTATATCTTTACCTGGGCCAAACTCAAGGCCTATCTGGTGGCGGATGAACAAAACCCCGATTCCAGCAACGACTTTGGCAAAAACATCATTCCCAATATGCTGAACGCCGGCGAAAAGCTGGTGGCCTATGACTTCGATGGCTATTGGAAGGATGTGGGCACCATCGAAAGCCTTTGGGAAGCCAATATGGACCTCATCAACAAAGACAGCGGTCTGAAACTGAATGATCCCGATTGGCGCATCTATGCCCGCAACACCTCCTATCCCCCCCATTTTGTGGGCAGCAACGCCAAGGTCACCGAGAGTGTGATCAGTGAAGGCTGCAGCATCGACGGAAATCTTTGGTATACCGTGCTCTTCTCGGGTGCCAGAATCGAAGGGGATGCCGAACTCAACTCTGCTGTGATCATGCAAAATGCTGTGGTCAAAAAGGGTGCCACAGTGAAATATGCCATCATCGCCCAGGATGCTGTGATCGAAGAGGGTGCTGTGGTGGGTGCTTCTCCCGAGGATTGTGAAAAGCCCGAAGACTGGGGCATTGCGGTGGTCGGCCGCGGTGCTGTGGTTAAGAAGGGCCAGGTGGTGGGACCAAAAGAGATGATCCCCCCCGGCACAGGACGGGAAGAGGCATAACTGCCCAACTTATTATCTTTGAAAAAAACAGAAAAGGATCGTGAGCAACATGGCAAAAGCGTTTTCCATTCTTTTGAGTGACCCCTTCGGCACCGATTCCGAAACCAATTCTTTGGCCGCCTTCCGCACCTTGGCCAGCGAACCCTTTGGCGGTCGTTACCGTTTGGTGGACTTTATTCTTTCTTCTCTGGTGAACAGCGGCATCTATCGGGTGGGCGTTCTCACCAAATCTCATTACGGTTCTTTGATGGACCATCTGGGCTGGGGCAAAGACTGGGATCTTAACCGCAGAGACGGCGGTTTGCAGTTTTTGACACCCTTTATCCGGGAAAACCTGGATCACAACGCCAAAAACAATGTGGATGCGTTGATCTCTGCCCGCACCTTTATTGAAGATGCCAAAGAGGAGACCGCCATTCTGGCATCCGGCAACCTGGTGGCCAACATTGATTTCCGGGATGTGCTTTCTTATCACGAAAAAAGCGATGCAGACATCACCGCTTTGTATGTAAAAGGCAGAAGCATGGGCAAAAAGCCTTCGGCGGTGAAACTGGAAGCCGACGGTCGGGTGGTCAATGCGGTGGACGGCTTTACCGACTACACCTCTTTGCGGGTGTTTGTCTTCAAAAAAGAGGTGCTGCTGCAGCTTTTGGATCGGGCGGAAGCCGAGCGCTGGAGCGATATTCAGCAGGACTTTGTCATCCGCAATCTGAACGATTATCGGGTTTATGCCTATGAACAGACCGGTTTCTGCTGTTCTGTGAACAATGTGGAAGAATATTATAACGCCAATATGGCGCTTTTGGATGAAAAGGTGAGAGAAGAACTCTTCTTCGGCCCCTATCCGGTTTTGACCCGGGTGAAAAACTCCGCCCCCACCTTCTATGGCTTTGAAAGCAAGGTGGAAAATTCCCTGGTGGCAGACGGCTGCACCATTGATGGCCAGCTGAAAAACTGCATCGTCTTCCGGGACGTGGTGGTGGAAAAGGGCGCGGTGCTGGAAAACTGCATCCTGATGCAAAACACCCGCGTGGAAGCCGACGCCAAACTCACCTGTGTGATCACCGATAAGGATGTTCAGGTGAAGGAAGGCCGTGTCCTTTCGGGATATACCTCTTATCCCTTCGTGGTGGAAAAGGGTGCTGTTATCTGAGAAAAGCCAGCCATAATAAAAAGGAGAGCAACCAAATGAAAATTTTATTTGCTGCCAGTGAGGCGCTGCCCTTTATCAAGGTGGGCGGTCTGGGCGATGTGTTGGGCGCACTGCCCAAAACCCTGCATCAGATGGGACACGAGGTCCATGTGGTGCTGCCCCTTTATTCTCAGATCAAGCCTCAGATGCGGGAAAAGGCCCATTACCGCTGCCATTTTTCCTTCCCTCATGCCTGGCGGGATGTTTATTGCGGCATTTTTGATGCCGAGATCGACGGGGTTTCTTATCACCTGATCGATAACGAGCAGTATTTCAAGCGCCCGCAGGTTTACGGGGAATATGATGACGGCGAACGCTTTGCCTATTTTTCCAAGGCGGTGTTGGAGATTCTGCCCAAGATCGATTTCTTCCCGGATGTGCTTCACGCCAACGATTGGCACACCGCATTGGTGCCGGTTTATCTGGACACCCAATATCGGCTGATGCAGGGCTACGGCAACATCAGAACCGTTTTCAGCATCCACAACATCGAGTTCCAGGGAAAATACGATCCCTTTATTCTGGGCTCCACCTTTGGCATCGAAAGCCGCTTCTTGCCGCTGTTGACCCACGATCGGGATCTGAACCTGATGAAGGGCGCCATCGAATGTTCCAACAAGGTGACAACCGTTTCCGAAACCTATGCCAAAGAGATTATGAATCCCTATTTCTCTTTCGGATTGGATACGATTCTGGCTCCCAGATCCTTCAAACTTTCGGGCATCATCAACGGCATCGACACCGTTTTGTTTGATCCTGCCACCGATAAAAATCTGCCTGCCAACTATTCTGCTGCCGATCTTTCGGGCAAAAAGGTTTGTAAAGCCGAGTTGCAGAAGGAATTGGGTCTGCCGGTGCGGGAGGATCTGCCGCTGATCGCCATGGTCACCCGCCTCACCCCCCAAAAGGGCATTGATCTCTTTTATCCGGTTTTGAACGAACTGTTGGGTGAAGATCTGCAGCTGGTGGTTCTGGGAACAGGCTATCCCGAATATGAACGTTTCTTTGCCAGTTTCGAGCCCTATCATCCGGATAATTTCCGCCTTTGCGCCAAGTTTGACGCCGGCCTTGCCCAGCGTTTCTATGCCGGGGCCGATCTTTTCCTGATGCCCAGCAAATCCGAACCCTGCGGTCTGGCCCAGATGATCGCCATGCGCTATGGCACGTTGCCCATTGTTCACGCGGTGGGCGGTTTGAGCGACACGGTAGAGCCTTATGATCCCACCAAGAAAACCGGCAACGGCATCAATTTCTGTTCCTTTAACGCCCACGATATGAAAGATGCCATCCTGCGTGCCTGCGAACTTTATGGGGACAAGGAAAACTTTACCGCCGCCCAGCAAAACGCGATGAACGGCGATTATTCCTGGGATAAGAGCGCAAAGATTTATGAAGCCCTCTATCGGGAAATTCTGTAACATTCGCCAAATAGTTGATCACCCACCGGGCTGTTGCAGTCCGGTGGGTTTTTCATCGTCTGTTTTGGCATATGATACAAACAGGAAAGACGGAGTTTGTAACACTCTCTGAAAATTTGGGTTTTCTTTGCTTTTTGAGAGAAAGTGTGATATAAAAAAGGAGGAAGAAAGAGTCGCATAGAAAGGAGTGGCTAT
>JAFQMB010000073.1 GCA_017421095.1 Oscillospiraceae bacterium | reverse complement strand
GTGTACAAGAATCACCGCCTTTTATCCCGTTTTTTGCCCTTTTCGGCATCTTTTTTTTGATAATTCGACCGTTTGTTCGCATCTTTTCTTCTTTCGGTGAATTTACTGACATTATCCACAAAACAATTCACTTTTTGTCTGTTTTGACCACACATGGTCGCAAAAAAGCAGCTAAAAAAAAGAAAAAGAGCCCCGCTTTCAGGGCTCTTTCTCATCTGTTTCTCTCTTTTTTGATGCAAAAACGGCAGGACATCCACCCTGCCGTTTTATCTGCACAAATTCGTCTTTTTTCTTTTCGAATCAGTTTTTCTCTTGTTTCAGATTGTTGGAAAAGACATCTGCCACCTCGTTGATAATAATATAGGCACCAGGGTCAATTTCGTGGACAATATCCTTCATGCGCGTGATTTGGAACCGGTTGAGAATGAAATAGATCATGGTTTTTTCTGCACCGGAATAGCCGCCCTTTGCCGCAATACGGGTCATTCCGCTTTCAAAGGCAGCAGAGAGGGTTTTACAGATTTCATCCGGCAGAGAGGTGATGATAATGGCACACTTGGCACGGTCCAGACCATCCACAATAAAGTCCACCGTTTTCAAGGCTGCCGCATAGGTCACAATGGAATAAAGAGGCAAAATCCAACTGTCCAGCACAATGCCGCAGATGACATAAAGCACCACGTTATAAATCATCACAAAGGTGCCAACCGAGATTCCAAGCCGTTTGGCAAAGATCACAGCCATAACCTCGATGCCATCCATCGCGCCGCCATACCGAATGGCAAGGCCGCTTCCGATCCCGGAAACGGCACCCCCAAACAGGGCACAAAGCAAAAGATCGGTGCCGGCCAAAGGAGATGCAATGCTCACATCCACCGGCAACACATCGGTAATCAGCCAGGCCGCCAGCGAATAGATCGCGACAGTATAAATGGCGTAAAAAGTAAACCGTTTCCCCTGTTTGCGATAACCATACAAAAACAGTGGAACGTTCAGTACAAGGAGGAAAAACGAAAGGGAAAGAGTTTCCGGGGTCAGTTGAGAAAACAGCATACTGGTGCCGGAAATGCCGCTGTCATAAAGTTTTACCGGTGCAAGAAAAATGGTGACGCCAATCGCATTGACGATCCCGGCCAACGTTAACATAAACAGATGGAAAAAAATGTGTCTTCATTTTTTGATATAACAAACAGCATCCCTCCTCTTCCTTTTTATTATATGAAAAATCCTCTTTTCGTCCACCTTTTTTGCAAAAATCTCCCCGAAACTTTCTGTTTGAGAAAAAAAGCGGCAGAGCATCTGCTCTGCCGCTTTGTAAAAACAATTTTCGAAGGAGGCTTATTTAATCATGCTGGCAACTTCTTCAGCAAAATTATCTTCCTTCTTCTGGATGCCCTCGCCCTTTTCAAAGCGGACATAATCCACAACCTGGATGCTGGCGCCCAATTCCTTGGCGGTGTTTTCGGTGTAGGTGGCAACGTCGATGTTGTCATCCTTCACGAAGGCCTGCTGCAACAGGCAGTTTTCCTTATAGAACTTGCCAATACGGCCGGTGACCATCTTTTCGATGACAACAGGAGGCTTGCTGGCATTCTTGGGATCGTTGGCGATCTGAGCCATCAGCACTTCCTTTTCCTTCTCGATGACGTCGGCAGGAACAGTCTCAGAAGAGAGATAGCCGGGGTTCATCGCAGCGATCTGCATGGCGACATCCTTGGCATACAGCTGGAATTCATCCTTTGCAGCAGTAGCGTCATCCACATCGAACTTAACCAGGACAGCAATTCTGCCGCCACCGTGGACATAGGTCACCAGGTTGCCTTCATAGCGGGCAAAACGACGGATCTGCATATTCTCACGCAGAGCCAGGAAGAGTTCCTGAACAGCGGCTTCCACCGTCACATCGCTGCCGGCCAGAGTGCAGGCCTTCAGAGCCTCCACATCGGCAGGGTTGCAGGCGATCACGGTGTCGGCAATATCGTGCACCAACTTGATGAAGTTTTCGTTCTGGGCAGCAAAGTCGGTCTCGATATTCACTTCCACCACAGCGCCGACCTTCTTGTCAGCATCATAGGCGGCATAAGAAAGACCTTCGGCAGCCACACGGCCGCTCTTCTTTGCCTGCTGGGCCAAGCCCTTTTCGCGCAGGATCTCAATGGCCTTATCCACATCACCGTCAGCAGCGGTCAAGGCTTCTTTGCAGGCCATCATGCCGCAGCCGGTTCTTTCTTTCAGGCTCATAACGTCTTTTGCAGTAAATGCCATAATATATCGTCCTCTCTTTTATGATGAGATGATTTCTTTATATCCTGTTATAGGAGCACTCAGGCTTCCACAACCTCTTCTTCCTTTTCGGCGACAGCCTCATCCTGCTGGGCATCAGCACCCTGATGACCTTCCTGGATGGCGTTGGCGATCACGCCGGAGATCAAAAGGACAGCGCGGATTGCGTCGTCGTTGCCGGGGATAGGATAATCGATCTCATCGGGATCACAGTTGGTATCCACGATTGCAACGATCGGAATGCCCAATTTCTTGGCTTCCTGAACAGCGATGTGTTCCTTCTTGGGGTCGATGATGAACAGAGCACCGGGCAGTTTTTCCATCTTGGTGATGCCGACCATATACTTTTCGAGCTTTTCGATCTGAACTTCCAGCTTGACAACTTCCTTCTTGGGAAGGAGTTCGAAGGTGCCGTCTGCCTGCATCTTCTTGAGCTGATCCAGACGACGGATGCGCTGCTGGATGGTCTTGAAGTTGGTGAGCATACCGCCCAGCCAACGAGCGTTCACATAGTGAGCGCCCACACGCTCTGCTTCCTGCTTCACAGAATCGCAGGCCTGCTTCTTGGTGCCCACGAAGAGCACGCTCTTGCCTTCGGCAGAGATTTCACGCACAAAATTGTAAGCTTCTTCCAGCTTCTTCACGGTCTTCTGCAGGTCGATGATATAGATCCCGTTGCGTTCGGTGAAGATATACTTCTCCATTTTGGGGTTCCAGCGACGGGTCTGATGTCCGAAATGGACGCCTGCTTCCAGAAGCTGTTTCATAGATACGACTGCCATGTTTGTTTCCTCCTAAAAAATAAATTGGTTTTTTCCTCCGCTTCACTCAAAACTGTCTTGCCGAACACATCTGTCAGAGGAACAGATGACCCGACGGCAGGTGGAGCGTGCGTGGTATGGCCGCATTTCGCAGCCGATGGTTATTTTATCACACTTGTCAATGGAATGCAAGGGTTTTTATGAGGTTTTCACACTTTTTTCTATCAATTTTCGGTCAAAATCCCCATTCTTTCCCGCAAAGAAAACCCCTCCGAAGCAGCGCTCCGGAGGGAGATGTTCTTTATCGATCAAAAACTCAGGCGCGAGCACTCTTACCGGCGCTCTTCAGGTCGTTGCAGGCTTCCACAACGCGCTCTGCCATACCGGCTTCTGCCTTCTTCATATAGCTGCGGGGGTCATAGACCTTCTTGTTACCCACTTCACCGTCACACTTGATGACGCCATCATAGTTCTTCATGATGTGGTCAACGATAGGACGAGTGAAGGCATACTGGGTGTCGGTGTCGATGTTCATCTTGATGACACCGTATTCCAGAGTTTCATGGATTTCTTCTTTGGTGGAGCCGCTGCCGCCATGGAAGACCAGGTGGAAGTGTGCATCGGGATGCTCAGCCTTCAGAGCGTCCTGACCGGCCTTCAGAATGCCGGGGTTCAGCTGGACGTTGCAGGGTTTGTAAACGCCGTGCACGTTGCCGAAAGTAGCAGCAAACATGAAAGCGCCGTCTTCCACTTCGGAAAGATTGTTGTAAACATACAGCATATCTTCGGGAGTGGTGTAGAGCTTTTCTTTCTTCACGCCGCTGTTGTCATTGCCGTCTTCTTCGCCGCCCACGACACCGGCTTCAACTTCGAGGATGATTTCGTTCTTGGCGCAACGGGCCAGCAGCTTCTTGGCGATTTCCATATTCTCTTCCAAAGAGACATCGGAACCGTCAAACATATGGCTGTTGAAGAGGTTGGGACGGCCTTCCGCACGACGCTTTTCGGTTTCTTCAATCAGGGGAATCAGGAAGCTTTCCACCTTGGAAGCCTTGCAATGGTCGGTGTGCAGAGCCACGTTCACATTGTAATAATCGGCCATCAGACGGGTGTAATCAGCCAGAGCGATTGCGCCCAGAACAGCGCTCTTCACGTCGCTGCCGGAAGCATGCTCACCACCGCCGGTGGAGACCTGGATGATACCGTCGCTCTTTGCGGCAGCCAGACCCTTCAAAACGGCATTCACGGTTTCAATGTTGCTGACGTTGAACGCAGGATAGGCATAATGACCTTCATAGGCGCGTTCCAGCATCTCTTTGTATTCCTGATAATTGACAACAGGCATTGTTCGACACTCCTTTTTTTGGTTTAGACCTACGAGATAGAGTATACCTTATTTTTTTGGAATTGTAAAGTGTGAAACCGTCGAATTTGCCATTTGTTTCCGAGAATTTTTGTTTCTTTTCACAAATAATCGGGTTTTTACAGAAAAAAGAAGCCCCTCTTCGGTCCAAAGAAAAAACCTCTCCATCGAAAGGGAGAGGTTTTTGCACAAAAATTTACTGTTCCAGATTGACCCGAGGAGCAGATTCTCTTCTCTGTTTGCGGACATAGTCGCTGGGCGGGAATCCCATGGTCCGGCGGAAGGCTTTGGAAAAGGATTGGACCGTTTCATAATTGAGCCGCTGAGCCACCTGGGTAACCGAATAACTGCCGTATTTCAAAAGTTCCAGGCTCTTTTCCACCTTTTTATAGTTGATGTATTTTTGCAATGTCATTCCCGTTTTGTTGCGGAAAAGATGGGAAAGATAACTGTAACTATAACCCAGTGCTTCGGAAATACTGCGGATATCCTTGATTTCGAAGATATGATTATCCACATAACAGATGACCGAATAGACGGTAAATCCCACAGAGTTTTCGGAAATTTTCGGCTTATAAAAGGCGGCGGGTTCATTTTGAAAGGCTCGATAGGTCAGAATGATCAACTGCATCAGATAGGCATCGATCAGTTCCTGATGAAAATCGGGCTTGTTATAAAACTCATCCATCAGCCGCATAAACGGCATCACCAGATCCACGCTGTCTGCAGCAAGGGGATGCGCGGCCAGATCATAAAACTCTTTCAGTTTCAGCATCTGCTCATTTTCCCGCACCCGATCATTGAACATAAAGCCCAGATAAACATACCGCAGGGTGGAATCGGAATCGGTGGTGATGAAATGTTCCTGTCCCTGGGCGCTGATGAAAATATCGCCCTCTTTGACCGGATAGCCGATTTCGTTGGTATAAAACTTACCGGTGCCCGAAATGATAAAACTGATCTCATGACAGACCTGGAAATGGGCCGGCACCTCATAACCGCACTCACAACAGCAGTCACCGATCTGATAAAGATCCAAGCAACCGCAACGGATGGGATTTTTCCAAAATCCCTGCACAAACTCAAAATGCTTTCCCAAAATTTCCTTTTCGTTCATTTCGGTCTCACACCCCTTTCAAAGGAAGCAGAACTTATCCAATCCCGCTTTCCAATCGTTCACATTATACCGCCTTTGTTATCTAAAGTCCAGTATTTTATCTTTTTTTGCTTATTTTTATTGAAAATTTCACCCGAGGTTTTCCAGCATCTTCTCTGCCTGTTTGGCATACCGATCCACAAAATCGGTAAATTCAAAGGGACCGACTCCGTTGAAATAACTGTCCATCCTGCCATTGAAGGGGCGATACCACTTGGGATCAATGGCATCGATGCCGTAAACCGCACCGAAAATACTGCCGGCAGTGGCGGTGGTGCAGTCGTTATCCATCCCCATAGCCACACACTCGCTGATCACTTTGGAATAATCCTTGCCGCCGATCTGCAAAGCAAAAATGATGAGGCAGGCGTTGCTCAGGGTATGAGCGATGGGCATTCCGTAAAACTTCTTATCCACCGCATCTCTTGCACTCTGATAATCGGTGATGTTCTTGCGATATTCCAGCGCCCAGCGCACCGTTTTGGCCATCAAACTGTTCTCGGGAATAAAATTCAATCCCTCATACAAAGCCTCAAAGGGTGTCTTGCAGCGGAAGGCCGCCGCAATAACAGCCGCAAAATACATCTCGCCGTAAAGGCCGGTTCTTCTGTGGGTCAAATAGGCATCCCGATAGGCCAAAACCGCTGCCCGTTCGGGATTCCCGGGACAGACATATCCCCAACCGTCAGCACGAATGGCGCCGCCAATCAGATTGGTATAAGGATTTTCCCCTTCTGCGGCGTGCATTCCGTCAATTCCCGCTTTCACATTGTTCAGCGCCACCTCTTCGGCGGTATAGGCCATGGGGAGATATTTGGCCCAAGCTTTACCCACATCGTTGGTGGTAAAATCACAGCCATACTCTTCCAAAATCAAAAGAGCAAGCTGCATATAGCCGATGTCATCATCCACCGGGCAGATTTTCAGATTCTGTTTCAGATATTCTTCATTCTTGCTCTTGGTATAGCGCACCGTTCCGGGCATTCCGGGTGCGGCGGAAAAATAATCTTCCGGCGGGAAGGCATCCCCATGATGTGCCGCCCAGGCTTTCATATACTCGATTTCATAGCCTTCGACGATGGCGCCCAAAATGCATCCGGCAGTCCGACCGATCACCGCACCCGTCAGCCGTTTCTTATAATCTTCGGGCAGTTTGTTTTCGGGATAGGTCCGATGCTTGGGGGCCAGGGCAAAAATTCCTTCCAGATCATTCGGTTCGGCAGCGGCAAGTTCCTTGTTGCCGGGCAGATTTTTGATGCGCTCGGTGGCAGCCTTGATCTGTTCGGCTAATTTTTTCACCTCGTCCAGCACATCCGGATCCTGGTGTTCGATGGCAAGATCCGCCCAGTTATTGGCCATGGCGGCCAAATAGAAAAGATCTTCCCCTTTGGGATAGGTATAAGGCATAATGGTTTCTCCTTTCGACTTTCGTCCAAAATAATTATTTTTCCATCTGTTCTTGCAGGAATTTCACCGCAAGGCCAATATCGGCGGCAGGATCTTCCCCCACCTCCCGTTCGATGGTCAAAAAGCCTTCATAGCCGATTTCTTCCAGGGCGGCGAGATAGTTTTTCCAGCAAACTTCGCCCTGCCCAAGAGGCACCTCATTGAAAAGTTTGCCGATTTCAAATCCCTCAATGCCGCCCACCGCAAAGGCGTGATAAACCTTTTTGCGATCACAGGGCGCCAGATTCACACCGTCTTTGGCGTGGGTGTGAACAATATAATCTTTCAAAAGGTAAACCCCGGCCACCGGATCGGTATGGGTGACCATCACCAGATTGGCAGGATCATAGTTCACACCGATCCCTGCACAACCCAGGTCATCCAGAAAGGATTTCAGAAGTTCTGCCGGTTCAGGCCCCGTTTCAATGGCAAAGCGAGCGCCGGCCTTTCTTGCATATTCGCCCATATCAAAACAGGCCTTTTGCATATTTTCCCAGATTTCATCCTTTTGATCAGGTACCACCCCGATGTGGGTGGTTACCACTTTTGTGCCGAGTTCCAACGCCAGATCGATGATCCGCTTGGATTTCTCCACCTTGGCAGGGTTTTCCTCGGTCAGTTCGAAGCCATGGCCGCCCAGATCACCGCAAAGGGCAGAGATCACCAAGCCCTCCCCTTCTATAATCCGGCGCATTTCCGAGCGTTTGGCAGAAGAAAGATTTTCCGGTGCCATTTCGCCCGAAGCAGTATAAACCTGGATGCCCTGCGCGCCGAGAGC
>JAFQMB010000072.1 GCA_017421095.1 Oscillospiraceae bacterium | reverse complement strand
CCGGTTGGGTGTAAACGAGGGTGGATGATGCCCACCACACATCTTCCCTTTCTGCTGAAATCAAACAAAACGGCAAAACCGCGGATATCACCGTGCGAACCTTGAACCCCGAAAGCGGCCACACCCTCTCTGTCACGGCATCTTCGGCTGCCGGAACCAAGGATTATACCCTTTCCCTCTCTTCTCCGGGCGTTTACAGCGGCGTGATCCAGCTGGACAAAACCGGATTGTATGAACTGATGATCCGGCAAAATGACGGTGATCAGGTGATTGACCATCTGGAAACGGCGCTTGCCGCCTCTTTTTCTTCGGAATACAATGTGTTTGCCGAATCGGGAGAATATTTACTCTCGGGGCTTTGTAGCCATTCCGGCGGTCAGATCACCGACTCTGCCCAGGAACTGTTGTCGATTGAGATGCCCGAAATTGCCTTGGTTTTTGATCCCACCTTCCTGCTTTGCATCGTTGCCATGATTCTTTTGGTTGCCGATATTGCCATTCGAAAATTGCGCTGGAAGGATATCAAATATCTGTTTGGACGTTTCTCTTTTAAAAAGCGGTAAACAGATTGTGTAAAGTCTATCAACTTTACGTTTTGTGCCTCTACACAGACAATGAGGCGCATTTTCCATCAAAAAAGGACGGGTGCTTTTGCATCCGTCCTTCTCTTTTTATGCGAAAAAATCAATCGTTCACCTGAACAACGCCGTTTTCCTTCACGGTGATGGTCATTCCATCCTTCACATATTGCAAAAATTCATCGCCCAAGCAATCAACCACCGGCATGGTAACCTTTTCCACCCAAACATCTGCCAAAACGGCACCGGCCGCGGCAAGAGAATCGATGTGGTTGGCAAAGAGCATACAAGCAGGATTCTTTTCCAAAGCACAGGCACAATAAAGCACCAAACCGCCGGTGGTGGAACCAATGGTCTGCGGCAGACAAAGTGCCTTGCCGATCAACGGCTTACCATGCAGTTCTTCATTGTTCTGGTCGCTGCATTTTACCTCTTTATCGCCAAACTGCAAAGGCATTTGCAAGGATGCCAGGGTATTGAAACCCTGGGTGGTCACGATGGCTTCGGCAGTCACTTCGCCGGGGGTTACAACTCTTCCCTGAAACTCTCTCATGGTTATTTTCCTCCATTCGTGATGGCGCAGAGGATTTCCTGATCGGTATAATATCTTGCGCTGGTATAGGTGCGAAGTTTATTAGACGAGGTGATGACCGGCATCGTCTTGCAAAGGGGATTGTTCATATACATCAAGGGGCAGATATAAGAGGTGATAACACCGGCCGCTTTCAACCGGGCGGCATATTCGGTTTTGTTAAATGCCTCCAACACCTTAGGGGCGGCAGTCAGCACGGTGGGGATCACAACCTTGCTGACACCGTTCTTTTTCAGTTCCGCCTCGATCTTGACGGTCCAATCCTTCAACTGTTCCAACGAGAGATGGGGGCAACCCACAAAGCAAAGTTTGGGCTTGGCATCGGGATTCTTCCAAATCACCGGATAGTTGGCCTGAACCCGCGCCAATTCTGCATCGTCGATGATATATTCTCTGGCGCCTTCTGCGATCAAAGCCTCTCCTTGCTCCACTGCTTCGGGCGTCAGGTGATCGATGTGATAAAGCCCCACAGCACCGTTGGAGGCGGTGGCGGCGCCGAAGTCTTTCAGATAAGCGCAAGCGGCATCATTCAGTTCCTTGCCGATCCACTGATCCAGCCCGAACACGTAAGGAACATCCTCCATCACCTTCAGTCCGATGGCAGATCCCAGCAGTTGGGCCTCGGGCTTCTTGGTGGTCTGCACCCGAACAACCCAGGTGGCCTTTCTGCCTTCATCCGTCAAAAGGCCAAAATAAGGCACATATCCCACAATGGAGCCCATAATATCAATGATGCCCGAATTTCGGTTGCATCTGGCACCCAAAACGCTGTTGGCATACACCACCGCAGAGGATTCCGCCCAGGAAAGCACCTCGCCCTTTTGGGGTTTGTTGCCCATCTCGTCCATATAACAGGTGCAAGAGAAGGCGTCTTTATCCATCAAACCCAATTTGTTCAACTGGTCTTCATAAAAATCCTGTTTGGTATACATAAACTTGCGGAAAACCAAATTCTGCAGGAAATTGGCGGGAACATTCTTATCCAACGGGCGGGGATCAACCGAGAAGGTTTGGCCGGAGGCAACCCCTGCATCCAAAATTTGCTGCATCAGGTCATAGACAGGCGCCATCACCTTCAAACCGAAAGAGGTTACCAGATGATTGTGTTTCGAGGTGATGGGGACCAGTTTTTCTGCTTCAAACGCATCACCATACATCACCAGGGTTTTCATCACCTTGGCCATGGTTTCGCCCTTGCTGCCATCATAAATGGCTTGTTGTTCCGGGGTCAGTATCATTTGCTTTCGCTCCTTTCCGATTCAAAAAGAGGGTCAGATCTTCATGCAGGTGTCCCAGGCACCCCAAATCACAGTGCGCAGGTTGCCCACCTGATCGGCATCGCCCACCACGTGGATTTTCTTGCTCTTTTTGGCCAAGGGGGCGCTGTTGTATCCCACAGAGAGGATTACGCTGTCGGCCTGGATTTCAGAGAGATTGCCGGAAAGATCTGCCACGGTGACAGAACTGTCGCCAATGGATTTCACAGCGGTTTCCAGATAGACCGGCACCTTATTGGCCTTGAAGAAATCGCGCAGGAAGCTGGTGTTCGC
Source organism: Oscillospiraceae bacterium (assembly GCA_017421095.1). Classification (GTDB taxonomy): domain Bacteria; phylum Bacillota; class Clostridia; order Oscillospirales; family Ruminococcaceae; genus RGIG1943. The sequence goes on along the minus strand of JAFQMB010000072.1, from coordinate 5,010 downwards.
CAGGCAGATACCCTTGCCGCAGATCAGATCGTTCATCATTTCCACGATCACAGGCTTTTTCCCTTGCAGATACAATTCATATGCAATCTCACAGCCGGTCAGGCCACCACCGATGATAACCACATTTTCACCCACTTCCTTTTCGCCCAGCAGGAAATCCACCGCCTGGATGGCCTTTTCTGCCCCGGGAATGGGGATTCTTTTGGGGGTGGAACCGGTAGCGACAATCACCTCGTCTGCATCCAGCGAAGAGAGATCCGTCACTTCGGTGTTCAGTTTGATTTCAATGGGATATTTGGTCATTTCGCGCCGATACCAGGCGATCAAATCCCGATCCTTTTCTTTGAAAGAGGGGGCTGCTGCCGCAATAAAGACGCCGCCCAGTTTATCGCTCTTTTCATAAAGGGTGACTTTGTGGCCCCGTTTGGTCAGCAACAGAGCAGATTCCATGCCGCCAATACCACCGCCGATAACCGCTATCTTCTTGCTCTTTTTGGCAGGCTTGATGTAATGCTTGGTGGTCTGCATGGTTTCGGCATTCAAGGCACAACGGGCCAATCCCATGGTGTCAGTCAGATCCTGGGTGTTGGCGTGGCCCTTATGAGAAGAGAAATTGAAGCAGCCGGCATGACAGCAGATGCAAGGTTTGATGTCTTCCAAACGGTTTTCGATCAATTTGGTAATCCACTGGGCATCCACCAGGAACTGACGGGCAACCCCCATGGCGTCAATCCGGCCTTCTGCGATGGCTTTGGCACCCACCTCGGGTTCCATTCTTCCGGCACAAACAACCGGGATATCCACAAACTGCTTGATGTGAGAAACATCGTCCAGATTGCAGTTTTGAGGCATATACATAGGCGGATGGGCCCAATACCAAGAGTCATAGGTACCGTTATCGGCATTGAGCATGTCATAGCCGGCATCCTGCAAATATTTGGCAGCCTTTTCGGATTCTTCCATATTGCGGCCGACTTCCACATAGTCTTCCCCGGGAACAGCACCCTCGCGGAAGCCCTTGACCTTGGATTCCACCGAGTAGCGAAGAGAAACAGGGAAATCTTCTCCGCAAGCCTTTTTAATGGCCTGCACGATTTCCACAGGGAAGCGATAACGGTTTTCAAAAGAGCCGCCGTATTCATCGGTGCGCTTGTTGGTCCACTCCATGGTGAACTGGTCCAACAGATAGCCTTCGTGAACAGCGTGGATTTCTACCCCATCTACCCCGGCATCCTTGCAAAGCTTGGCGGTTTTGGCAAAGGCTTCGATGATCTCGTGGATCTGCTCTTTGGTCATTTCAGGGGTGGTGATTTCGGGATCCCAACGGGAGGGCAACGGACTGGGGCTGGCCAGTTCGTGATTGGTATCGATCACCGGCTTGATCAGCGTTCTGGTGAATTTATTTTTGTGCATCGGGGCAATCAGTTCGGTGATGGCCCAACTGCGGCCCATACCGGCGGTCAACTGAATAAACAGTTTGGCACCGGTTTTATGGATCTCGTCCATAAATTCTTTTAGATCTTCAAACATTTTTGGGTTTTGCCAAAGCCATTTTCCCCAAAAAGTATCTCGCAGAGGGGCGATACCGGGAATGATCAGACCCACATTATTTTTGGCCCGTTCCAGGAAGAATTTGGCCGCCTCTTTATCAAAGTGACAGCCGGTGAGTTCAAACCAGCCGAATAAAGAGGTGCCGCCCATGGGGCAGAGAACAATGCGGTTTTTGATCTCAACATTGCCGATTTTCCAAGGGGTAAACAGCGCATCATATTTGGGATCCAGATGTTCCATTTGAAAAACTCCTTTCCGTTGATCGGATTTCTTTCATTATACGCTTTTGAACAGAAAAAAGCAAGATTTTCCCAAATATATCGTTGACAACTCAACAATATATCGTGAGTCAAATCATAATCCAAAACCGATTTGTTTCATTTCCCGGCAAGAAACAAATCATCCGGGAAAATCAAAGTATTTGAAATATAAAAAAGATCGGCAGAGAAACTTCCCCTGCCGATCTGTCTGTTGCCTATACAAGCATTAAATTCTCTTATCATTCGGGCAATTATTCGGCCGACTCTGTCCCCTCTGTTTTCTGCTTTTTGGCTGCTTCTGCGCCCTTCTTCTTGATCGCCGCAGCAACCACAACAGCCAGCGCTGTCACCGCGAAGGCCAAAGCCACCCAAGGAATCACATCTGCAAAACCGGTTTCATTTTTATTCCCGGCATCTTTATCATCCGCAGGGGTGGTGTCAAACTTCACCCGAACAATCTTTTTGCCGTCAACAACCAACTTACCGCCGTTTTCAAATTCTTCGCCATTGACCGTCAAGGAGGTCACATACATTCCTTCATTGGGAGTAGCCTGCAGATAGACGGTGTCTCCCTCTTTCACAGAAGAAAGCTCCACCGCTTGGGTGCATTTTTTATCAGAATAGAAATTCAAAACACCGTCGGAAATCTGATAAACGGTCACCGGATAAAGGGTGCTCATGGCATTTTCATACAAAGCCTTGGCACCCTTCTCATCAACGCCATGGCTATAAAGTCTGGCAAGGGCAATGCTACCATCGAAGAACAGGTTTCCTGCACCGTCCGCCTCGGCATCAGCCCCCAAAGCAAAGGCTACGCTGTTATTGAACTGAATCTTCTTGGTGCCCAGATTATCGCTGCCCACCAAGGCGCCATCCAGATACAGCGAAAGTTTACCCTCTTTCAAAGTGGCCATCAAATGATGATATTTATTATCGTTCACCTTGGCGGAAAGCCGGTTGCCCGAAGAAGTACTGTGATAACCGGTATTCAGATAAAGCCAAAGATCCACCCTGCCGTCTCCGGTAACCTCAAAGCCCATACCGCCGGATTGGGTGCATTCCATAATGGCGCGGTTGGCAGAGAGATCATCAGCCTTGAAGAGCACTTCCATGGTCATCTCCTGGGTCATGCTGCCATATTGATCTGCGTTGAGCCAGCAGTTGAGATAATCCCCATCGCCATCCACAGAGAGGACATATTTGCCGATAGTTTCATCCAATTCCACCTTGGCATCGCCCATCAAATCCAGCTTGGTCTGATAAACCCCGTCATCTTTGGCGGTTCCGCCCAGGAAATTGACATCCAACACATCCGGCTGCCATGCATCCGCCAAGGCGGCCAGATCCACCAGGGTTTTGATCTCGCCGCTGATGGGTTCGCTCTTCTTTTGCCAGGAATCCAACGCATAAACTTTAAATTCATAGGTGGTTTCGGGCTGCAGACCGGTGATGGTGGCGGTGTAAGAATCGCCCAACTGATTTTTGCCCAGGAAGAACTCACTGAAGATGGAGGCCTGGGTTACCACCTGACCGGTTGCCTTGTCTATTGCTTCGATCTGATAAGAATGGATGATATCATCTTCCGCATCCAGCGTTGCGGCAGGGAAAGAAACTTTGACCGAATTTTTGCTCACGTCCGCGGCAGTCACCTTGGCGTCGGAAGCAAAAGTAGGGGCCATAGCGCTGTTTGCCCGATCGGCTGTATAGGTGAAGGTCTCTTTCTTCAAAGGAAGCTGCAACACCCAGTTGTTGCCGATGGTTTCATTATAAAAGAAATTATGACGCTCAATATCGACTTTACTGTCGGTGACGGTGATATACATCCCCTGTTTCATATTGGTGTAATCTTCGGGGCGTGTTCCGTCCAGTTTGCCCTCTTCCAACTCCACATACTGCAGCGAAGCAGTACCGATAGAGGTATAACTATCCTGCCAAATGGTGCGCTCATCGGTCAACGGGAAATGAGAATGGCCGGAAAAAGCGATCACATTTTCGTATTTTTTCAAATTTCTGCCCGAGGCGGCATTGTCTCCCCACCACTGGCTGCCATAACAGGTGTTGGTGGGATGGGGATGCTGGACATAAAACACCGGTTTACCGCCGCTTTTGCCGACCGCCTCTTCCAATGCGTCGCCAATGCCCGCTTCATATCCCCAATGAGCGCCCACAAACTGATAACCCTTTACCTCTTTGGTATAAACCGGCTGATATTTCTCGCCCAAATTCTTTTCCCAATAGTTTCCGGTATATTCCGTGTTCACCAGATCGGCATCGTGGTTGCCGTAAACCATCACCGGTTCCACCTTTTCGCCGGTTTTGGGATTTTTGTTGTCGGGGAAAACGCTATACCAGGCATCAAAAAACTCATCCAGCTGTTTCACATTCTGTTCCACCGTGTCACAATAGCCCTGTGTCAGGTCACCGGCAATAATAATGGCATCCACACCCTTGTCACGATACCATTGCAGTGCTTCGGTGAAATGCTGAGTCTGGGTTTTATCGTCTGCTGTCCAGCCGCCAATGTGCACATCGCTGATGACCCCGATGCGAATATTCACCTCTTCTTCAGCCAAAACACGCATATTGGGAAGGCTCAAAGAAAAACAGCCCACTGTCAACACCAGTGTCAGCACCAGCGCCCAAAAACGAACAGCCCTTCGCTTCATAAAATCATAACTTCCTTTCAACGCAGGATATTCGGCGATTTTTTCGCCGCCGATCTTATATTTTATTTTATCAGTTTGCCACGGAAAAAGCAATTGAAAGCGACCGCGGTTTTCTTCTCTTTTCCGGAAAAAGCCGGCCTCTTCTTTGTTTTTCTATATCGATAAACAAACTTTCTTCTGGCTTTTTGGCATCCTTGCACAAATTCCAAAATATACGATTTGTGCCTCCTACTTTTTCTAATTCCCGTTTTTCTCTTGACAGCAGGAGATTTTGCAGATATAATATCATCCTGTGAGCAAGATCACACAGACGGAGATGTACCCAAGTGGCTGAAGGGTCCGCACTCGAAATGCGGTAGGCCGTTAACAGCGGCGCAAGAGTTCAAATCTCTTCATCTCCGCCAAATGCGGCATCTGCCGTGAAAAGGAGCCGCAGGACATAGGTGTCCTGCGGCTTTTTCATACTACCGAAAGGAGGATTTTCTGATGAATAAAATGAAATGGTATCAAAAACTATTGATTGGTTTATTGGT
>JAFQMB010000071.1 GCA_017421095.1 Oscillospiraceae bacterium | reverse complement strand
CGGGAGATCTACAGGAAAAATCGGCCGTTTGTTTGGTGGATCGGGTGTTTGCCTTGCGCTATTTCGGGCGGGAAAACATTGTGGGAAAAGAGATTTCGGTCTCTCTGAACGGACAGAAAAGGAATTATCGTGTGGTGGGGACCGTTTCCTCCGGCGGAACCATTACTCAGGGGATTTTGGGCAGTTTTGTGCCGCCCTTCCTTTATCTTCCCTATTCCACCTTAACAGAACACGGCGGTTATTCCGGCTTTCCCCAGTTGGCGGTTTCGCTGCAGGCAGAAAATGATCGGAAGGGAAGTATTCGGCAGTTGATCGCGGATCTGGAAAAGGTCACCGGGGAAACCGGAGGATATTCTTATGCCGATGCAGGCGAAAAAAGTGAGGCTGTTTCCGGTATTTTAGACACCCTTTCCCTCACACTCCTTTGTATGGGACTGCTCACGCTGCTTGTGGCCGGGATGAGCATTTTTTTGATGATGCAATCGGCAGTGCGGGAGCGCAGGATCGAAATCGGCATTCGTATTGCCCTTGGGGCCACCGGGCGGCAGATTGCGGGGCAATTTGTTTTAGAGGCGGCAACCCTTGCTTTTTTGGGCGGTTTTTTGGCCCTTTTGATTGCCATTTTGATTCTGTCTGTTTGCACCCGATTTTCAGGAATTGATCTTTCTCTTTCTGATTTCTGGCTGTTTTTTTCGGTGCCGCTTGTGACGCTCTTTGGCAGCCTTTGCGGTTTGCTTCCTGCCAAAAAGGCGGCCGCCTGTGATCCGGCGACGGCCTTCAAAAGCTTGTGAAAAAGGATTCTTTTTTCAGACAGAAAAAATCCCTCCTCTTATTTCAGAGGAGGGATTTTCGGTTTCATACAAACTTATTCTTTGGTTTCTTCTGTCGCTTCTTCTTTGGGCTCATCCTTTTTGCCGGCTTTTTTCAAAACCAACAGGATAATCACCACGGCAGCAACCACAACCACCACAGCAGCTACGATCAAGCCAATCACCAGACCGCTGACGCCAATCTTTTTGTCAGAGGAAGGGGTGGAAGTTTCATCGCCGCTTTCGGAGGTTTCAGGAGCAGAAGATTCTTCCTCTTTGCCCACTTCGACAACCACGCCGTCTTTCAGGAAGGATTCTTTATATCCTTCTTCAAAGTTGCCCAGAAAGCCGACTTCGTCGATATAGATGCTGTGACCGTCATTCTTGGCAAAGCAACCGATCTCGGTGGAGATATTGATCACTTCGTCCAAATCCAATTTGCCGTTGGCATCGGCACTGTCCCACGAGGTCTGAACAAAGTTTTCCAAAGGAACACGCACCCAACCTTTGTATCCGGCCGGGAGATCCACCTGACCGCCCTTCACCGGGTTTTCGGGATGGACCCACTCGCCGTTTGCATCCTGAATATAAGCAGTGTCACCGTCACCGGGGAAATAGTTGTTGGTCAGACCGGTCAACTCGCCGGCCATATCCAAACCGTTAACCTTCAAAACGGGACGAACAGCACGCTCGCTTCCCCAATTACTGGTGTCGATATAACAAACAAAATCGGTAGCGCCCACAAAATCGGTGCGCTTGGGATCCGTCTGAGAAAGGGCATAGGTGATGGAAATGTAAACCCCGTTACCGCCGTTGGTGCTGGTCAGTTTCAAGCCCTTATCATGGAACGCATTTTCGCTGGTGACGGCAGTATCAAAATAAATGCCCACCGTGTTGCCGAAGGTGGCAAATTTGTTTTCACCGTCCAACCCTTCGTCATCCAGACCGCCGATCTCAAAGCCCTCTTCCAAAAAGTCAAACGAGAAAGCCGGCACATAAACCAGTTCCTCTTCTTCTGCCAATGCCGTCATACCGCCGCAAAGCAACACAGAGGACAAAAGCACCAAAGTCATCAAAAGAGAAAGAATCTTTTTCATTCTAATTAATCTCCTCCTGTTTGGATTTTTGATCGAAAACTCCCGATCATTTCGTTATTATTATATCATACCGAGACCGTTTCCCAAAGAAAAAGTTTTTCCGGTTGTTTCCGAAATTCTATTTCCATTTTATCTTTATTTGCTTTTTTGTAAAAAAACGGTCCAATGATAATAAAAAAACTCTTTTGTATCGTCGTTACAGCCAAAAGAAAACGGGCAGATTTGTGCAATCTGCCCGAGTCTATGATACCTTTGAATCAAACAAACAGACGCCCCGTTGTTCTAATTTTTGCTGAATATCCGAAACATTCATTTCACAGGAGGGGATCTTTCTGATCACCGCCAGAGCAGCCGCCAGCCCCACCGCTTCGCCCATGGCCATACAGATATTCATCACCCGATAGGAAGAATGGGCCTTGTGACTGCCGCTGATACATCTGCCGACAAACAGAAGATGTCGGATCTCTTTGGGCACAAAACAGCCAAAGGGAATGTCATACGGCTTGACCGCCCGGGCAGTTTCCAAATCCTCTGCCTGGCCACCGCCGTCGGGGTTATGGGTATCAAAGCAAAAAAGGGCATTATGCACCAACACATCTTCCCTTTTTCTTCCCGAAGAGATGTCGGATGCCTCCAACTTTTCTCTTCCTTCCAGCCTTCTTGTTTCCCGAAAACCAGGCATTTCTCCGCTTTGCAGCACCCGGCAGTGTTCAAAGCCGGGCAGATTGTTTCGCAAAAAATTTGTGACCTGATGGATCTGTCGCCGCAGTTCCAGATCGGATGCGGCAATATCCGCCGGGGAGGTTCCGTCTACATAGCAAAGCTGATTGGCGTTGACCAGCCGCTCATCCTTTGCCGCACCGCCATAAAGCCGCACAATATCCACATTTTTGGGCAATTCCCCCGACAGATGGGCCTCTTTGCAGAGGGCGAGATAACTTCTTGAGTCCGGCAAAAGGGTGTCATCACTTTCGTGGGTGCAGACCAGATCGCTTTCCACCCCTGCGATGGTATAAAGGATGGAAGCCGGCTGCATCAGACCGTCGGACGCTCTGCCCTTTTCAAAAGGAACGCCGGCCAAAACTGCCACCGTTCCGTCCCCTGTGGCATCGATCACCTCTTTTGCGTCAATCCGCATCAGCCCATCGGCAGTTGCCACCACCACACCGGTGACCGAAGAGGCTTCTTTTGTCACCCCACAGACACAAGTTCCCAAAAGAAGACGGACCCCGTTTTCTTTCAGCCACAAGGCCAAACGGTATTTGGCCTTTTCGGTGTCGTGAGGGATACAGGCGCCCCCTGTTTCCAAAAGTTTGCCCAACTCATCCCGCATGGTTCCCTCAGAAACGCCGCCCATACAGGTTCGGATGTGCCCGGCTGTCAGGGCACCGCCCACAGAGCCGAGTTTTTCGATCAAAAGCACATCGCAGCCTTCTCTTGCGGCGGAAACCGCAGCACAAAGACCGGCCGGCCCGGCTCCTGCCACCAAAACCTGACATTCTTCCAAAAGCGGAAGTTTGGCGAAAAAGGTTTGTTCCATTATGAAAGCACCTCTTGCAATTTTTCCAAAAAGGCCTCTTCTCCCCAGGTGTTGATTTTGAAAAACAATGCCTGACTGCCGCCGGAGGTCACCGCAGAACAAAAAATCCGTCCTCCGTTTTGAAAGAGGGTCACACTCAAACTGACCCGGTTGTTTCCGGCATAACTATATCGCTCAAACACCCGAACACTGCAACGGGCGCCGTCCGCTTCAAAATCGCTGGATTCTTCCAATGTGGCGGAAACACTCCCCCGAAGAATGCCGTTTTCGATCCGATGTAAAATTTCGTTAAAATTCCCCGTCAGGGCTGTTTCCCACTTTGCCATTTGAACATCACTCCGCAATCAAGGTATATTCCAACATTTCATAGTGCAGTTTGCTGCCCACATCTGCGCCGAAGGGCAAAAGTGCCATGGCGATAAAAATCGGCTCGGCATCTGCTTTACCTTCTTCCAACAAATAGGCATATTCCCCTTCAATGGCGGTGATGATATAATCTTTCGGTTCCATTCACAAAACCTCCTGCTTCGTTGCAAGTTCGATGGCTTCTCGGATCTGCCAATGGGATTTTTCAAGCAAATCCTCGGCCTCTTCATAGGAAACCGGGAGCAGTTCGCAGACAATCCGCACCATCCGATCTTTCAGCTTTTTATTGCTGGGTTTCAAATTGATCATCAGATTTTCATAAACATAGCCGCTTTTGACCATAGCGCCGGTGGAGATCATATTCAAAACCAGTTTTTGGGCGGTTCCCGCCTTCATCCTAGTGGAGCCGGTGATCACCTCTGCCCCGGTGTCGGTTACAATGGCAATATCCGCATTTTTGGCCAACAAACTTTCGGCATTCGAGGTCACCCCCACTGTCACACAGCCGGTTTCTTTGGCATATTTCAGCCCGCCCAGCACATAGGCAGCTCCGCCGGAAGCACTGATTCCCACCACCACATCTGCCCTTTTCAAAGCATGTTTTGCCAGGTCAGCACAGGCGTTTTCCGGACGGTCTTCGGCATTTTCGCTTGCCCGCACCAAAGCCGATTCCCCTCCGGCAATCACCCCCACCACCTGTGTGGCAGGGACGCCGAAGGTGGGAGGACATTCCGACGCATCCAACACCCCGAGCCTTCCCGAAGTTCCGGCACCCAGATAAAAAAGACGGCCGCCTTTGGAAAAGGCCTCGCTCACCGCATCAATGGCATCGGCAATCTCCGGCAGGGCATCTTCCAATGATGCCACCGCGTTTAAGTTTTCATCCTGCATCAATCGCACCATCTCTTTTGCAGACATCCGATCGATATGGGTTGTTTTTTCGTTGCGCATTTCTGTTTTTTGCATCATGTTTCCTCTTTTTCCATCCATGTTTGAAAGGCTTTTCGAATGGGCTCTCCGGGAAGATTACAACATTCGGCCGCCAGCAAAAGGGCACCCAAGACCGGTTTTTCCTTTGGCAAACAAACAGAGATCCCATCTGGAAGCTGAGCGAGCAGCTGCTCCCGAAAGAGGGAACAGCCGGATAAAATTCCGCCTGAGAGAATCAACTCTTCCGTTCCCTTTTCGCCCATGGCCTTTTTGATCACCGCCGCAAGATCCAAAATATTGGCATCCAGGATCTCGTTTGCCACCACATCTCCAAGTTCGGCACCACGGATCACGACGGGTGCCATCGAGGCGACAAATGAAGCATCTTTTTGATAAACCATGGAAACAAGAGAAGAAAGAGATGCCTTTTGCTCTCTTTCCAAAAGATCGGTCAACATCGTTTGGGGGCCAATCCCCTCTTTGGCGGCAAGAGCCGCCCGAAGTCCCATCCGGCCCAGTTCATATCCACTGCCCCGATCACCCAGCAAATAGCCCCATCCGGTGTATTTTTGCAGTTTCTCTTCCAATTTGGAAAAGACCACCGAACCGGTGCCGCAGATGACAGCGATGCTCCGCTTGCAGCCACTTCCCAAGGCAAAAAGATTATAAATATCCGTTTCACAGCGCACCTGCATAAACGGAAAAGCCAAACGGAGTTTTCTCTGAATCTCTTTGCCGCGATCATTGGTTAAAAAACCGGCCGATCCGATGAAGCAGCCGGTGATGGCTCCCCATTTTTGCTCTAATCTTAAAATCGCATTTTTCAAAAGGAGAAATGCCCCTTCGGTTCCCACTGTGTTTGGGTTACACGGGCCAAGGATCAGGCGATCTGCAAAACTTCCCTTTTCGTCGGTCAGAATAAATTCCGTTTTGCTGCCACCGCCATCCACACCCAGCAAGAGTTTGTGTCCCACCAAATCTCCTTCTTTCCTTTGCTTTTTTAATTATTATAAAAAAGAAAAAAAGAAAGCACAATATCTTTTTGAAAATTGGACAAAAATGAACCCCCTCTCCACCGAATCCAACCACCAAAAGAGCGGCTGTTTCTTTTCTTTTTTCTGTCAGTTGTTTCCTTAAAAAGTTCCGTTTTTTTTGCGAAAAAATATTGAAAACAGGAAGAGAGAATGCTATAATCTTGTGTCGTAGCAATTGATAAACACCATTTTGCACGACAAAAGGAGTGGTCAATATGAGTCGTATGATCGGCACTGTTTCCAGAGGCGTGAGAGCCCCTAT
>JAFQMB010000070.1 GCA_017421095.1 Oscillospiraceae bacterium | reverse complement strand
GCACAAGAGGGGGCGGCGGAAAAGAGGATTTGGAGGCTTTCGATCATCAGACGGTGGTGGAAACGGCCCTTTCATTGAAAACGCCGCTGATCAGCGCGGTGGGACACGAGATGGATGTTTCCCTTTTGGATCTGGTTGCCGATTTGCGAAGAATGACCCCCACAGCGGCGGCCAAATATCTTTCCGGAATCTGGCAGGAAGAAATTCGGCTTATCGAGCTGCGGCGACAGCAATTTTCCTCGTCGCTGGCGCGTCACCTTTTGACCGCAGAGAGTCGGACAAGCCAATTAAAAATGATGAGGACCCTCAGCCCGGCCAAGCAGTTTTTGCTTCCGGCAGAGGAAAAAAACGCCGCCCGCCGGGAACGGATTGTTCGGGAAATGGAGCAGGTTTATCTGCAATCGGAACGGAAAAAAGAACGGTTACAGATCCGTTTGGAACGGCAGATGGAAAAGTTGCTTTGGGCAAAAGAGATCTCGCTGAAACAATTAACAGGAAAATTAACGGCGCTTGGCCCTATGGAAACGCTGCGCCGGGGATATGCGATCCCGGTGAGAAAGAGCGAAGAGGGGCTTTACAAGGGCGAAATCTTCCGTTTGCTCTTTGCAACCGAAGAGGCCACCGTTCAGGTGATGGAACACAAAAGGCGCGGCAGAGAAGAGAGGGATGAATGATGGCAGAAGAAAAGTTGACCTTTGAAGCAGCCTCCGCCAGAGCGGAGGAATTGGCCTCGCTTTTGGAAAGCGGCACCCTCTCGCTGGAAGAGAGCCTGCGTTGCTATGAAGAGGGGATCGCTTTGGTGAAACATTGCGAAAATCTGTTGGAAGAGGCAAAACTGCGGATTTGCCGATTGGACGATTGAGTTCCATTTGTGAGAGGAGGGGGACAAGATGGCCGCAAACTGGAAAGAGAAAATGCTTCGCAGTTGTGAGATGACAGAAAACTATCTGAAAGACTGCGTGGCGAAATTGTCTGCGCCGGAAGAATTGAAAGAGGCGATGCTTTATTCTCTCCTGGCCGGTGGGACACGACTCCGCCCTTATCTTTGCCTGGCTTTTTGCCGTCTTTGCGGCGGCAACGAGCAGGATGCGTTGCCCTTTGCGGCGGCTGTGGAAATGATCCACACCTATTCTCTCATTCACGACGATCTGCCTTGTATGGATAACGATGATCTTCGAAGAGGTAAGCCTGCCAATCACATTCGTTTCGGAGAAGCAAATGCCCTGCTTGCCGGGGATGCCCTTTTGAATCTGGCCTTTGAATCGGTTTTGTGCAGTAATCTGCCTGCCGATCTGGTGAAAGAGGGGCTGGCGGTGTTGGGACAAAAGGCCGGTGCCTGCGGAATGATCGGTGGTCAGACTTTGGATCTTGCCGCAGAAAAAATCACCCCGGATGAAGAGATGCTTTTGCAGATCAACCGGGGAAAGACCTCGGCGTTGATTCAGGCTGCCTGTGTGATGGGGTGTGTGGCTGCAAGAGCCGATGAAACAAAAAAACAGGCGGCAAACGCCTTCGGTGAGGCGCTGGGTATCACCTTCCAGTTGACCGATGATCTTCTGGATGTCCGGGGAGACGAAACAAAACTGGGCAAACCGATCGGCAGTGATGAAAAACAAAATAAAACCACTTTTGTCGCCCTGCTTGGGATTTCGGCCACCGAACAGCGGGCAAAAGAGGAAAACGAACGGGGAAAAGAAGCTCTTTCCTGCTTCGGCCCCGAAAAAGAAGAACTGTTTTTGTTGGCAGACTGGCTTTTGGAGCGAGAGTCCTGAAAAAGAAAACGTCATCAGGAAAAAAACAGACAACATTTTGGATAAAGGAGGATGGACGATGCTGGCAGAACGAATCAGACGGCCCGGTGATCTGAAGCGGCTTCCTGTGGGTTCGCTTCCCCGATTGGCAGAAGAATTGCGTCAAACCATGATCGAAACCACCTCAAAAAACGGCGGGCATCTGGCCTCCAGTCTTGGGGTGGTGGAACTGACCATCGCATTGCATCGGGTGTTTGACCTGCCCAAGGATCACATCGTCTGGGATGTGGGCCATCAAAGTTATGCCCATAAAATGCTCACCGGCCGATATGACCGATTCTCCACCCTGCGGCAGGAAGGGGGGCTTTCCGGTTTCCCCAAATCGGCCGAAAGCCCTTATGACGCCTTTGTGGCCGGTCATAGTTCCACCAGCATCTCTGCAGCCTTGGGAATTGCATCGGCCAAAAAACTGCAAGGAGATCAAAGTCGCACCATCGCAGTGATCGGCGACGGGGCTTTGACCGGTGGTATGGCCTATGAAGGACTGAACAATGCCGGTCGCTTCGAAGGAAATCTGATCGTGATTTTGAATGATAACGAGCGCAGCATTTCCAAAAACACCGGCGCCATGGCAAAATATCTGGCCACAGTGCGAAACAAACCGGGTTATTACCGTTTTAAGGATTTTGTGGAAAAAAGTGTCAGGAAAACCCCGCTTGTGGGCGAAAAAATGCGAAATCTGCTTTCTAAATCCAAAACGGTTGTCAAAGAATCTCTCTATCCCTCCACCATGTTTGAAGAATTGGGCTTTTTCTATCTCGGCCCGGTGGATGGCCACGATATCGTCGAACTGGAAGCGGTATTAAATCGTGCGTCTCAGATCAACCATCCGGTGTTTGTCCATGTCCAGACCAAGAAGGGCAAGGGGTATGCCCCGGCAGAAGAAAATCCAGGCGCGTTTCACGGCGTTTCTGCCTTTGATGCCAAAACCGGGTCTTTGGGCAAAGAAAAAGAAAATTTTTCTTCTGTTTTTGGGAACGAACTGAAAAAACTGGCGGATCAAGACCCCAAGGTGGTTGCCATCACCGCCGCCATGGAAAGCGGCACCGGTCTTTCTGCCTTTGCAAAAGCCCATCCTGACCGCTTCTTTGATGTGGGAATTGCCGAAGAACATGCAGTCACCTTTGCAGGCGGCTTGGCGGCCGGTGGGATGCTTCCGGTCTTTGCGGTCTATTCCACCTTTTTGCAAAGAGGCTATGATCAGATCATTCACGATCTGGCCATCGAAAAGCGCCATGTGGTGTTGGCGGTGGATCGGGCCGGCCTGGTGGGAGAAGACGGTGAAACCCATCAGGGTATCTTTGATGTTT
>JAFQMB010000069.1 GCA_017421095.1 Oscillospiraceae bacterium | reverse complement strand
CTTATCGGGATGTGCTGACGCTTTCCCAGTACAGAGAGCTCTTTGGCTACGAAAAGCACACCTTCACCGGCATCGATTATGAGGCATATTATGAAAATCTCATCCGCGAATGCGGCGCAGAATGCGAGATTTTGTTTGCCAACAACCCCAAAGCCGTTTTGGATTACACCAAAAACGTGCTCTGCTGCGACATTCACACCAGAGCCCGCACCAAGCGCATCCTGAAGGCTGCCGGTGGCGAGATCATTTTGGGATTGGACGATATTCTGAATGCTCCTGTTAACGGAAGCGGTTATAACGCGGAATATGGGCTGCTGGGCTCCAACAAAGCTACCGAAGACAAGGTCAAGCTCTTCCCCAGAGATTGTCAGCCTGTGGTGGAAGCCATTTCCGAAAAACTCTTGGCTGCCACCGGCAAACAGATCGAAGTGATGGTTTACGGTGACGGCGCTTTCAAGGATCCCATCGGCAAGATTTGGGAACTGGCCGACCCGGTTGTTTCCCCTGCTTATACCGCCGGTTTGGAAGGAACCCCCAACGAACTGAAACTGAAATATTTGGCCGACAATGAATTTTCCAATCTTTCGGGTGAGGAATTGAAGGCCGCCATCAAAGGAAAGATCCAGGAAAAGGACGGCGATTTGGTTGGCCAGATGGCTTCCGAGGGTACCACCCCCAGAAGACTGACCGATCTGATCGGTTCCCTTTGCGACCTGACCTCCGGCTCGGGCGATAAGGGCACCCCCATCGTCTTCATCCAGGGCTATTTTGACAACTATACCACCGACTAAGAAACAAACAGGAGCAGCCGATCGGCTGCTCCTGGTTTATTGTAAACTTTTGGACGGGAGTTTTAGCTGGCCATTTGTTTGAAAAAACAGTTATATCAGCCGATGACGATACCTTCGCTTTATAATCCTAATCATGGATTCCTCTTGATTATTGAATCGTTTATGCTATAATAAACGCATTAAAACAGTTGCGAGGTCAATATGATTATTTTCATTTTTATTCTAATTGCGCTCCTTGCCGCCGGGTTTACCTGTGCCAAAAAGGATGAATTTTATCCAGACTATCTGTCACCGAAAAATACGGCTGCTGTTAACGGTATTTTTTCTATTTTGATCTTCTTCAGCCATGCCTTTCAGTATTATTCCATGAACGGAGTGTTTGATCAGCCTTATATCGCACTTCGTGGCTATCTTGGGCAGACCGTTGTCGTCACCTATTTGTTCTTCTCGGGATTTGGTCTGATGGAATCGATCAAAAAGAAAAAGACAGACTATGTCAAATCCATCCCCTACCACCGCTTTTTCAAACTTTGGTATAAGTTTGCCATCCTCGTTCTCGCCTTCCTCGCCTTAAGAATTTATATCGGCGATAAAACCACAATCCGGCAAGCCCTCTTTGCGTTCATCGGTTATACGAGTTTGGGCAATAGCAACTGGTATATGCTTGTTACCTTTGCCCTTTATGTTGTCATATTCCTTGCTTTCATTATATTCAGAAAAAACAACTATCTGGGGGTTGCCGGGGTTTTTGTTCTTACCACCGCGTTTGTTGTTCTTTTGAGAAAACTTGAATCGCCGGAATATTATTATAACACCATATTCTGCTTACCTGTGGGAATGCTCTTTTCTCTTCTCAAGCCCTATATCGACAAACTTTTGATGAAAAATGATATTTTTTGGTTTGGGGCCTTTGCGGTAATCGGTGCGCTCACCTTCTATTTTGGCGATCGCAAAGTCAATTCTGTTGTGCACTATTCCCTCTTTTCTGTTTGCTTTGTTCTTCTCATTGTTGTCCTTATGATGAAGACCAATATCAAGAGCAGCGTTCTTGACTGGTTTGGTCAACATATATTCAGTTTTTTTATGATTCAAAGAATCCCCATGATCCTTTTCAAACATTGGGAGATCACAAACAGACCTTATGTGTTCATCCTTTGCTCTTTCATTGCAACGGTGGTTTTGGCCACTGCCTTTGACAGACTGATGGAAAAGACCGATGCTTTGCTCTTCAAATCAAAGAAAAAATAACAAAAAACGGCAGAGAGAATCCAATCTCTTTGCCGTTTTCTTTTTGGCGAACTTCCCAATTCTATTTTCCTTTTGGATGGGATAATCCGAAAGAAAGATAAAAAGCGCGCAAATAGGACTGAAAAAGCCTAAACCGGTAAAACCATATCGTTCCGACAGATGAAAATTTACTTTTCATCACCAAACAAACGGGATCAAACGGTATTTGACTTTTTGTTGATACGCCCGATAGCCGTTGAGTTCTTTTTCCAGGAATTCTTCCTCATTTTTGATTCTTTTGGCAATCACAAAGGGATAGGCAAGAAAAATCAAAAAGGAATAGACAGACCCCAACACAAGCGGCATAGACAAAAACAAAAACAGTGTAACGCTATACATGGGGTGTCTGACAATGCTGTATAACCCCGTGTCGATCACCGTTTGATTTTCCTGCACTTCAATCGTGCGGCTCAGATAGGTGTTCTCTCTCAACACCTCTGCATAAAGCAGATATGCCGCAAGAAACACCACCACAGCAGCGATAACAGCCCCTTTGGGCAACGTGTACCAGCCAAAACGGAATCCCAATCCTGCAACGATAAAACCGAGCAGGAACATCAGTCCACTGAGTTTCACCACAAGACTTTGTTCTTTCTGTTTTTCTTTTGCATTGAGGCGCTTTTTCAACAGTTCGGGATTTTTGAACATCATCACAATTCCCGCAAGGAACATCGGCACAAACAAAATTCCTATCAATAACCAACCATTCAGATACGCAAAGCTCCCGGCCGGCAGGAAGATCAACAAGCCAACCAGCACAACACCCAATAAAAATTTGATCATTGCCTGCGTAAATAATTTCACCGTCATCATAACACTCCCGAAAATTCTTGTTCTGTCCCAAATGATGATACCATAAAACACCGGGGTTTTCAACCGGATACAAAAAGCCCCCGACAACCTTTGGCTGCCGGGGGTACCACCCCCAGAAGGCTGACCGATCTGATCGGTTCCCTTTGCGACCTGACCTCCGGCTCGGGCGATAAGGGCACCCCCATCGTCTTCATCCAGGGCTATTTTGACAACTATACCACCGACTAAGAACCAACCAGGAGCAGCCGATCGGCTGCTCCTGGTTTTATGCGAAACAATCAAGCCATCTTTGTAACTTTCCGACTTCTCTCCGCCGGAAGAGGCTTTTGAAAAAGGCGTTTGTCTGAACTAAAAGTTATATGAAGTTATAGCATAGATCTGCAATACAGACAAACTCGCTGTTTTCCAGGAGTTGAAAATATTCATCGTTACCGGCATCAATTAAGATCAGCGTTGTAGCATCCTTAATTTCAAAAACAAAAGTTGTATTTTGTGATTTGGCTTTTAGTTTCCCGTTTGTGATTTTGAATGAGCCATATTCTGCATAAGACATCATCGATTCCCGCCCGAGGGCAAATGAGTTTTCTTCCAAATCTAACTGTAAATAAGGAATCTTAGGGTCTTCATAATCCCCATCCATATAATAAATCCCGGATGTCAAGGAAACATCAGAACCATTCAAACCGCAAGCAGAGAAAGCCAGCAACAAAGCAAAACAAACCACAAAGAACACAATGCGCTTCATCATAATCCCTCCTTATTATTTCATCATATCATAGTAGTAGTAATTTTACAAGAATACAAAAACCTCTCCTGCTCAAATAAACAAGAGAGGTTTCTTTAATGTGAAAGAGTGTGCAAAAGGTATATAAGTGAGGGTAAAAACGACCAAAAGTATTGTAGCTGCTCTGTTCGACATATTGGAAGTTACTTCTTCAATACTTTTTTGCACCAAGTGCGTTTGTTGCATTTAGGACACATTAAGTGACGGGTCGTTCCTCTGTGCATAGCCATCATCGCTTCTTTATAGGTAGGAACAATTTCGTGACCGCAATTTTTGAATTTGTAAG
>JAFQMB010000068.1 GCA_017421095.1 Oscillospiraceae bacterium | reverse complement strand
ATACAAGGTTGCGGTTATTTTCTTTGTATGGTATAATGAAGTTGAAGGAGGTTGTAATATGCATTTCTCGTTTATCAAAGCTCTGTTCCCAAAGTATGACGTCGATATTCAAAAGGAAAAAGGCACCGAAACTGTTTATATTAAAAATGACCAATTTGAAGATCCGATTGTTATACACCATTTCCCGGATGATTATTATACCTACCTTTTGCGCTTTGCTACGCAGCACTTCAACACTTCGTCCAAGGAAGAGTTAACACAATGCGTACTTGCATTTGCTAATGCGAAGAAAGCTGCAATTGAATTTTTTGAAAACGGCAAGAATAGATTTGGCGGAGAAATCGAAGTGTCTTTGCTCGATAACATCTCTTATGATGACTTGAGAAAATACTTTGGATATCCCCATCTTGATTTAACGAATCTTACATTCAAGGTTCGTGCGTGGAATGCTCGTTATTGTTTTGATGGCTATTTTGAAAAGAGCGAATCGGGAGTAATAGAAATCAGAAAGAAATATGTCAAATGCACTCCCTTGACCTAAAAATGCACCCCCTAACCTCAAAAGGGGGTGCATTTGTATCAAAATAAGGGTTAGTCTTCAAAGAATCACCGTGACTTGTTATCAGTTGCGGTGATTTTCTTTTTGTGGTAAAATAAAGAAAAAGGCGGTGATATGATGACTTTGATCGAGGGGAAAAGATTGCTTGATTCAAATAACATTCCTTTTTCAGAATTGCGTTTTAATAATACTGCCGATTATTGGCTGTATAAAAATCCTTTGGCAAATACAGAAAAAGCAGATAAAAATCCAGTGACCCTTTTGGTTGTTTCAAGCAATAACCAAAAAAAGAACATTGAGTTGTTGTTTGCAGATGAAAACAATGATGGAAACGATATCTTTATTGATCTGTATTTCGGCCAATATTTTTACGATCTTCTTGAATATGAAGACTTTGATTGTGAAGAAGATTTACAGCAGGCCATTGTTAATGAAATCAACAGAGTTATGAAAAATGACATTATTGTTGTCGCTAAAGAAGTGCGGAAAAAAGCCGTTTTCCATTTGCTGGCCTTTTATGACAAAAAAGAAAATACACCGGGAATTGAAGATATGATGAAGGAAATCAACAAGAAGAAAGGATTGTTTGCAAAACTGTTTGGGCCGAAGACACAATATGAAATCTATGACTGGAATTCTTATCAATGTGTCATAAAGTGATAAAGAAAAGACGGTGAGAAAAGGTGAAAAGACCGGAACAAACAAAAACAGAAATGGAATATAAGCGTTTCGATAAAATCAGCAAAATCGTTTTTTATCCCCTGTCGATTTTAACGATAGCTTCGATCATACTCTTTGTTCTTGTAAAGTCCGATGAGTTAAAGCTGCTGTTTAGTTTGTTTTTGCTCTTTGATACCATAGCCATCATTCTTGTTGCGTCAAAGATCAATAATAAACGCAATGCTTTTTTGCAGTTGTTGAAAGAAGAAAGAGAAGGAATTGTGCGAACGGGCCTTTTTGAAGAAATATATAATGCGTATAAATACGACGGATTTGAATTCAATCTGATTTATGACAAATTATTGTTTGAAGAATACTATAATAACATCATTGAGATTGGTGTGCAGAAAGACGATCATGAGTTTTTTATAATGATCGATGAAAAAGCGATTTCAATTATTGTCGATGAGGAAACGGATTGCCCGATTGAAAAGGAAATTCCGTTGTCTAATATCGCAACAATGGAACAGGTTTATTCCGTCATCAATGATGTTTTATCACAGAACGAGTCAGTATAAAAACGAAAGGAGGAAACAGAAATGCAATATGAGATCAAAGGCGGCAATTTTCCTATTGTGGTCTGCCATTTGGAAAGTGGGGAACAGATGATCACCGAGCGGGGGTCAATGGTTTGGATGACCCCGAATATGAAAATGGAAACCACCACCGGCGGAATGGGAAAACTCTTTTCCAAAGCCTTTTCCGGCGAGAGTATCTTTCAAAACATCTATACTTCCCAAGGACGGGGTTCCATCACCTTTGGCTCCAGTTTTCCGGGCAAGATTGTTGCGGTGGAACTGACCCCGGGAAAGGATTTGATTGTGCAAAAGAGCGCTTTTCTCGCCTCTCAGCGAAGCGTGGATCTTTCGATTCATTTCCATAAAAAACTTGGGGTGGGCCTTTTCGGCGGAGAGGGATTCATTATGCAGCGGCTTTCGGGCAGCGGCATCGCCTTTATTGAGATTGACGGAGATCTGGTGGAGCAGGAACTTTTGCCCGGCCAGCAGTTGATTGTAGACACCGGCAATCTGGCCGCCATGGAATCCACTGTTCGGATGGACATTCAAAAGGTGCCCGGCTTGAAAAATATGCTCTTTGGCGGGGAAGGGCTCTTTCACACGGTGCTCACCGGCCCGGGGAAGATCTGGCTGCAGACAATGCCCATTGTGAATGTGGCGGCGGCGCTGCTTCCTTATGTTCCCTCCGGTAACTGAATAAAAAAAGAAATCCGGCAGGTTTTCCTGCCGGATTTTATTTTTTGGGAAACAATGGTGATTTCCAACCTTTTTTTGAGACAAAGCGGTAATCTTCTTATGCTTTCTGTCCATAGCAATTATGGAACGATTGTGTTATACTTTCAAACCGTGTGAGCAAAATGGAAAGTGGGGTGAGGCAAAATGCAAAATATCTTTGTTGCCGGCAAAAAACTCCATCTCCATCC
Organism: Oscillospiraceae bacterium; assembly: GCA_017421095.1. Taxonomy (GTDB): domain Bacteria; phylum Bacillota; class Clostridia; order Oscillospirales; family Ruminococcaceae; genus RGIG1943. The sequence goes on along the minus strand of JAFQMB010000068.1, from coordinate 9,003 downwards.
GATCTATGAACTGCTGTCTTTTTTCAAAAAGAACGCGGTGATGACGGTGGCGATGGCAGCGGCGTTGATCACCGGTTTAATTGTGCCGGTGGATGCGGCCTATTTGGGCTATTTTGATTTCAAAACCCTCACCTGCCTGTTTTGTGTGTTGGCGGTGGTCTGCGCCTTGAAAAACATCCGCTTTTTTTACACCCTGGCGCAACAGATCGTCCGCTGTTTCGGAAACGCCCGTGCCTGTATTTTGGCTTTGGTTTATATCACCTTTTTAGGCTCGATGCTCATTGCCAACGATATGGCGCTTCTTACCTTTTTGCCCCTCGGTTATTTCGTTTTGCACACCACCGACAAGAAAAAATATATGGCATTCACCTTCGTGATGCAAAATATTGCCGCTAACCTGGGCGGAATGCTCACCCCCTTCGGCAACCCCCAAAACCTTTATCTTTACAGCAAGTTCCAAATCCCCACCGGCGAATTTGTTCAGATTATGCTGCCGCCTTTTATCTGTTCGGTGGCGCTGATCACCCTTTGCTGCCTGATATTTGTGAAAAAAGAGCCTTTGTCGGTGGCCGGGGAACCGGTCAAACTGCCGGTTAAAAGAACGGCCGCCTATCTGGCGCTCTTTGCCCTTTCCATCGCCATTGTTTTCCGGGGGATTCCCTATTGGCTGGGGCTGATCATCATTCCTGCGGCACTGTTTTTTATGGATCGTAAGGCGTTGAAAATGGTAGACTATCCCTTGCTCCTTACCTTTGTGTTCTTCTTTATCTTTTCGGGAAATATGGCTCGGATCGATGCAGTAAGTGCCTTTTTTTCCACCCTTTTAGAGAAAAACACCCTGCTGGTGTCCACCCTTTCCTGCCAGTGCATCAGCAACGTGCCCTCTGCGGTACTCCTTTCTCAATTTACCGGGAATTATCGGGATCTGTTGGTGGGAGTAAACATCGGCGGCGTGGGAACCCTCATCTCCTCGCTGGCCAGCCTGATCACCTATCGGGAATACACCCTGCGCAATCCCTCGGGCGGCGGCAAATACTTAAAACTGTTCAGCGCATTTAATTTTGGATTTTTGATCTTGCTTGTGGGCGTGATGATGCTGCTCCGCGCCTTTGGCATCTGATAATAAAAGGAAAGACCCGAAAGCCTTTGTGCCTTCGGGTCTTTTTTATTTGGGGTTTGCTTAGTCCAGTTTGATGTCCACCGTGTGATCGTTCATGGGAGCAACAGAATGACGGCGGCTGTGTTTCATGGCCTCTTTCGCCTCTTTGATCACTTTCAAACTGCCGGTGAGCGCCTCTTCGGTAGAGAAGATCAATTTGTCGGAAAATTCGGCGGCAGCGCGCATCTGCTCGTTGCATTTGGCTTGGGTGCGTTCCAGAATCTCTTTCGCCTGGGCCTTGGCGCGCAGGGTGATTTCATTTTCTGCCACCATCTGGTTGGCCTTTTCCTCTGCTTTTTGAATCAGACGGTCGGCCTCCTGTCTGGCATTGTTGATGATGTCGCTGCGATCGGAAACAATCATCCGGGCCTGCTTGATCTCTCCGGGCATATTGGCGCGGATATCATCGATCATCTGACGCATTTTTTCGGCTTCCACCAGACATTTGCCGCCCGAGAGAGGCATACTCCAGCCCTTTTCAATCATTTCATCCATCATGGTGAGGATTTCGTCAATACTCATCTTGAACGCTCCTTTTTTGCGGATTGCTCCGTTTTGGTGATCTTATTTTCAGAGGGTTTCCTCTGTTTTGGGTGTTTTTATTCGGTTTGCAGCCGGGTGCGGATGCGGGGCAAAAGGGCGGCAGGAACAAAGGGGGAAATATCACCGCCGAACCTTGCCACCTGTCTGACCACGCTGGAACTGAGATACATATATTTGCTGTCTGTGGTCAAAAAAACGGTTTCCACCTCTTCGCAGAGGACTTTGTTGGTCAGAGCCATCTGAAATTCATATTCATAGTCAGAAACAGCCCGAAGCCCTTTGACGATGGCGGTGGCGCCGATTTTTCTGGCATAGTCGGCCAAAAGCCCGTCGGAAAAGGCGATTTCTACATTGTTGCAGCCCAGATCTTTTAAAGATTCTTCCAACATCTCTTTCCGCTCTTCGGTGGTGAAGGTGGGGGTCTTGTTGGGGTTGACCATAATCAAAACCACCACACGGTCAAAAAGTCTGGCGGCCCGCTGAATGATATCAAGATGGCCGAAGGTGACCGGGTCAAAACTGCCGGGGCAGACGGCGATCTTCATCCAACCCCCTCCTTTCTTTTTTGTTACACCTCTTCTTTGTGTCGATAGGTGCTGATCCGAACGATTCCGTATCCGTTTTGTTTGGCAAGGGCCAGACGTTCGGTTTCCTGGGGCAGCGGATCCCGCCGTTCGGTTTCCACCAAAATGCAGCCGCCGGGATTCAAAAGGTTTTCCAACAAGGGCAGAATTTCGGCAGCCAGGTTTTGGTGATAAGGGGGATCCAAAAAGATGAAATCAAATTTTTCCCGGCATCCCTTGACATAGTCTTCGGCAGAAAGCCGAACCACCTCGCCCCGTTCCTGCAATTTGCAGTGGGCCAGATTCTCTTTTGCCAGTTGGCAGCTTTTATGAGAAGCATCCACCAAGACGGCTCTTCTTGCGCCGCGGGAAAGGGCTTCAATGCCCATCTGGCCGCAACCGCAGAAAAGATCCAAAAAAGCGGCGCCGGGCAGCTGATCGTGCAGCATGGAAAAAACCGCCTCTTTGACCCGTTCGGGGGTGGGGCGAACCTCCAGCCCTTCGGGAGTCTTCAAACGACGCCCACGGGCTTCGCCGGTGATCACACGCATCTTTTTATCCGCTTCCGTTTTGGGGGAAGCCCGGCATAAAAAGGCTTGCCGGTCCTTTCTCGATTTGATGAAAAAGCAAGAAAATAGCAGGAAAGAATCCGTCTTTTTCTCTTTTTTCTATTATAAAACAAAGCGCTCTGTTCGTCAAGCATTCTCTGCTTGCCTGTTTTTGCCTGTTTTATTCCGAAAGAGTCGGGGATTGGTCTGTTTTTTCGGTGGGAAGACCGAAAAACCCGCAAATGGCAACGGCATCTTTTTTGCTGATGCCCGGCACCGCAAGGATTTTTTGATACCCTGCCTTTTCCACTCCTTTTGGGCTGCCGAAGGCGGTGATCAGTTTTTTTGCCTTGGCAGGGCCAATGCCGTCAATCACCGTCAAAGCCGTTTGCAGATCCTTGGATTTCTTGCGTCTTTGCAAAAAATCCACCGAATAGCGATGCACCTCATCCTGCATGCGGGTGACCAGCGAAAACACCTGCCCGATGGCGTTGATTTCCACCTCTTGCTTATCGGCGGTGATGGCGCGGGTGCGGTGCTTTTCATCCTTGACCATCCCGAAGAGCGGAATCTGAAGCCCCAACTCTTCTAACACCTGTTTTCCCACGGCAACGTGGTTGTCGCCGCCATCCAGTAAAATCAGATCCGGCTCCTTTTCAAACCCTTTTTTGCGGTCGATCAGATCCGAAAGACGGCGAGAAAGAACCTCGCGCATAGAAGCATAGTCATCCTGCATTTTTTGGTCTTCCAATTTGAAACGGCGATAGGCAGCGGGACATTTGAGGCCGTTTTCGAAAACAACCATACCGCCCACGATCAGTTTGTCGCCATAGTTGGAAATGTCGTAACATTCGATCCGTTCCGGTGGGCCGGGCAAAGAGAGGAGTTCCGCCAGTTTGCAAAGGGTTTCGTATTCCCGTTCTTTTTTGCCCGTCTGCAAAGAGAGTGCTTCTCTGGCATTGACACCGGCGGCCCGGATGAGTTTTTTATTCTCTCCCCGATCGGGCACATAAAACCGAACTTGCCGCCCGGTTTCCTTGGTAAGCAGCCGGGAAAGAAGATCGGTTTCCTCTGTCGGAAGGGGTCTGTCCAAATAAATGCGCGGCGGAATATCTTCGTTTTGATAATAAAAGGCAGAAAGGAAATCCAGGAAAACCCGTTCGTCCTCGCCCTCTTCTTTGGGAAGAAAATCCATTTTGTCGGTGAGTCTGCCGCCCCGCACTTTCAAAATGGAAAAGCAAAACCTGCCGTCCCCCCGAAGCATGGCAATGAAATCCGCCTCTTTTTCGGTGGCGAGCAAAACAGACTGTCGATCTTTCATCTTTTTGATGCCCAAAAGCCGGTCCCGATAGGAGGCGGCCAGTTCGAATTCCAGATTTTCCGACGCCTGAAGCATCTTCTTTTCCAGTTCGTCAGCAACCTCTCTTCCGCCCCCTTTGAGCAGACGAAGGGCATCGCGAAACCGTTCGGCATATGCTTCCTGGGAGATTTCGCCCTTACAAAGTCCGCAGCAGCGGCCGAGATGGTGGTTCAAACAGGGGCGCTGTTTGCCGAAACTTTTGGGAAATTCTCTGTGGCAGGTGGGGAGCATAAAAATGCGGCAGGCCAGATCCACCGCCTCTGCCGCGGCCGACCAACTCATATAAGGCCCCAGATATTCCCCTTCTTTTTCCTTGCTCTTTTCCACCGTGATTCGGGGAAAGTCCTCTTTGGAAATGCGAATATAGGTGAACCCTTTGGCATCTTTTAATTTGATGTTGTATTTGGGCGTGTGTTGCTTGATCAAGGAACATTCCAACACCAGCGCTTCATATTCGCTTCCGGCTACAATGGTGTCGAAATCTGCCACATGGGAAACCATAGCGGCCACCTTGGGGGTGTGGTGTTCGATTCCACGGAAATAAGAGGAGACGCGGTTTTTCAATTTTTTGGCCTTGCCCACATAAATGATGCGCCCCTTTTTGTCGCGCATGAGATAAACCCCGGGGGAAAGGGGCAGATCGCCTGCCTTTTTGCGCAGAGCATCCAGTTTTTCAGACATTTGCCTCTCTCCTTCCTTCGAATTTCTTTGGGAATTTTCTTTTTTTATCATACCGCAGTGTCGGATTTTTTTCAACGATTTCCTGAAATTTCTCGTTCCATTTGATTGAAATGAAGGGGAAATTGTGCTACAATGAAATATCATATAAATGCCTTATACAGAACAACTCGAAAAGGCAAAACCCCAAAAGGACGGAGAACCCAGATGAAACTTTATGAACAGGGCGGTTATTGGATCGACGGTCATGAATTTATCCCTGCCGAGGAAGCGGAAGGGCTGCGAGGCCGTTTCCCCCAACTTCCCACTCCGGAGGAAGCGGCTAAGGGAACCATTGCCGCATCGATTCTGCAGGCCCACAACACTTCCAAAGATCCGGGAAAGCTGGCCATCACCTTTGATGCTATGGCTTCCCACGATATCACCTTTGTTGGTATTGTCCAAACGGCAAGAGCCAGCGGCCTGACCCATTTCCCCATGCCCTATGTGCTCACCTGCTGTCATAACAGCCTTTGCGCTGTGGGCGGGACTATCAATGAAGATGACCATCTGTTTGGCCTTTCTGCCGCAGAAAAATACGGTGGGGTGTTTGTGCCTGCCCATCTGGCGGTTATCCATCAGTATATGCGTGAGATGCAGGCCGGCTGCGGCAAAATGATTCTGGGATCGGACAGTCACACCCGTTACGGTGCCATCGGAACCATGGCCATCGGGGAAGGCGGCCCTGAACTGGTGAAACAGCTTCTCGGCTTAAAGTATGAAGTCGCCGCACCCAAGGTGGTGGGGGTCAATCTTCGAGGAAAGCTCCGGCCCGGTGTTGGCCCGCAGGACGTGGCCTTGGCTTTGGTTGCCGCCGTGTTTGAAAACAAATTTGTGAAAAACTGTGTGCTGGAATTTGTGGGGGAGGGCGTTGCCGATCTTTCCATGGATGAACGCTGCGGCATCGATGTGATGACCACCGAAACCACCTGCCTTTCCAGCATTTGGCAGACGGATGAAAAGGTTCATTCCTATTTGGCGTTGCATGGCAGAGGGAATGAATATGCCTGTCTGCAGCCTGAGCCCATTGCCTATTATGATAAGATGATCGATCTGGATCTTTCGGAAATTGAATGTCAGATCGCCCTGCCCTTCCATCCTTCCACTGCAGTGCCCATCCGCCTTTTGAACGAGAATCTGACCGATCTGCTTGCCGAATGCGAAAAACGCAGCGAAGAGCAGGTGGGCAGAAAACTTTCTCTACTGGATAAGGTGGAAAACGGAAAACTTCGGGTGGATCAAGGGGTTATCGCCGGCTGTTCGGGCGGCAGTTTTGAAAACCTGTCTGCTGCATCGGATATTTTGTGCGGGAAAGAGGTTGGCAGCGGCAGCTTTACATTGGATGTCTATCCTGCCAGCCAGCCCATCTATTTGGATCTCATCCGCAAGGGTGTGATCACCCGGTTGATGAGCGCGGGCGGTGTGGTGAAAACAGCCTTCTGCGGTCCCTGCTTCGGCGCCGGAGATGTGCCGGCCAACAACTGCCTTTCCATCCGCCATTCCACCCGCAACTTCCCCAACAGAGAGGGGTCCAAGCCCGGGGAAGGTCAGATCAGCGGTGTGGCACTGATGGATGCCAGAAGCATTGTCGCCACCGCGGCAAACGGCGGCATTTTGACTGCCGCTTCCGATTTGGATGTTACTTATGAAAAGCGGGAGTATCAGTTTGATGATGCCCCCTATCGTGCAAAGGTCTATTCAGGGGTGGGGCGGCCGCAGCCCGAAAAGGAACTGCGCTTTGGTCCCAATATTGCCGATTGGCCGGCAATGCCTGAAATGAGTGAACATTATCTTCTGAAGGTTGCCGCCCGGATCACCGATCCTGTGACTACCACCGATGAGTTGATCCCCTCGGGTGAAACCTCTTCCTATCGTTCCAACCCCGAACGACTCTCTTCTTTTGCCCTTTCCAGAAAGTGCCCCGATTATGCCAAGAAGGCCAAGGCGGTGCGGGGGGATAATGCCCGTCACCTTTCGGGTGATACACCGGCAGAGGAACTGGAACTCTTGAAGAAGGCCAAGAAGATGGGCTTGCCGGTGGATGGGGAAGAAACCCTTATCGGCACGGCGGTGGCCGCTGTCTGTCCCGGTGACGGCAGCGCCAGAGAACAGGCTGCCAGTTGCCAAAAGGTGCTCGGCACCCTTTGTAACATCTCGGTGGATTATGCCACCAAACGTTACCGTTCCAACCTGATCAACTGGGGCATGATTCCCTTTGTGGTGGATGAACTGCCTGAAAGTCCGGTAGACAGTTGGCTTTACATTCCGAACATCAAAACGGCGATTGCTTCGGGTGCCGATGCGGTGGTTGCCTATGATCTGACCGGCGGGAAGGAATATCGCTTCTCCATCGCCTCGTTGACCCTGGAAGAAAGACAGCTTCTTTTGGATGGTTGTCTGATCAATCAGCAGCGCAAGCGCCGTTGAGCCAACCTGAAAACAAAGGAGGGATTGGGTTGCGAATGCTTCGGCTTGGAATTGCGCTTTTAGCCCTGCCCTTCTTTCCGCTGTTGTCGGCGCTGCTTTTGTTGCCCGAAAGGAAAATCTCTTCCGGCATCAAGGGATTGCTTGTGGCTCTGGCCCTTGTGATCAGTCTGCCCCTTGTTTTCTTTTGGATGCAGGGCGAGAATAAGGTTGTTGTGACAATCGATAAAACGGCGGAACAGTTACAATTTGAAAAGACCGGAGAGATGCTCTTTTCGGAATCGGATGTGGTGTTTTTCACTCCCGGCGGCAGCGTTTTTCACGCTTCTTCCGACTGCCTCTATCTGCAGCGGTCAAATGAAATCTCCTCTGCTCCTCTTTCCTCGGCTTTGCGGCAGAGAAAACTTCTTCCCTGCAGCAGTTGCTATTTGAATGAAACAGAGTCTTCTTCGGAGATGCTGTCCTCTTGACAAAACGGTTCACCAATCAATTCGGAGGTGTTGAAATGGAACAATTTTGGAATTATTTACAAGAAAGCGGAATTATCTCTTATCTGTTGGAAAACGGGGAATATCTGCTTCGTGTGGTGCTTGCAGCTGTTTGCGGTCTGCTGATTGGTGTGGAACGGGAAAGCCGGATGAAGGACGCCGGTGTTCGAACCCATTTGGTGGTAGCCCTTTCTGCTGCTCTGATGATGGTGGTTTCGAAATATGGGTTCTTTGATGTGGTGACCATGCTCACGGATGCGGGTTATGCAGAAGCGGTCAAATTGGATCCCTCCCGAGTGGCCTCCGGCATTGTGACCGGTATCGGTTTTATCGGAACGGGCATCATTTTTGTGAGAAACAATCAGGCGGTCAGCGGCCTGACAACGGCAGCCGGCCTTTGGGCGACGGTTGGTGTCGGAATGGCACTGGGTTCCGGCCTTTATTTCATGGGCATCTCTGTGACACTGTTGGTTTTGCTTTGCCAGACGGTGCTGCACAAAAATTCGTTCTTTATCCGGAATGGCACTCATCTGGTGGTGCTTACTGCTGAAAACCGTCCCGGTATCATTGCTGAAATTCGGGACAAAATTACCGAAAAAGGAGCCAAGATCCTTTCTTTCCGCACCGTTTGCAACGATCAGCAGAAAGTGGAGATCGAATTGGGCCTGCGGCTCCCCAAAAAGACCACGCCGATTGTCTTCTGCGCGGAACTGCAAAAAGATCCCGATATTCTTTCGATGGAATATTGATTTCTGCCTTGCAAATTCTTTCCATATAAGATAAGACAATATAAGAAGACACCACCTGCCTGCCGGCGGGTGGTTTTCTTTTTGGAGCTCTTTTGCGCTTTTGGGTTTCGGCAGTCATAATTTCTTTTGCCGAATAATCACTTTTGATACAGAGAAAGAAAAGTGAGAAAGACAGAATTTTTCGGTTTTTCAGGAGGAAAACCTTCGGATTGTAAAAAGAAAGTTCGACCGGCAAGAAAAAAATCAAGATATAGTGCCGAAAGAGGGACGAACCACAAGGGATGGAAGGGAAAAGAAAAAAGGAAAAAAGATCAAAAAAAGTTTGAAAAAAGATAAAAAAAGGTGTTGACAAGGAAAAGGTGTTGTGGTATATTATCAAGGCTGTCGCGAGACGGCCCCGCCGAAGCCGGCGTCAAGGACGAAAAAACACAGCAAAACGAACGAAAAAAGTT
>JAFQMB010000067.1 GCA_017421095.1 Oscillospiraceae bacterium | reverse complement strand
GCGGCGGAAAAGGCCACCCCGGCAGCCACCATGGTCTTACCCGATCCTACATCCCCCTGAATCAAACGGCTCATGGGCGAAGGGCCGGAAAGATCGTTCATACAATCATGCAGCGCCCTTGTTTGAGCACAGGTCAAAGAAAATGGCAACGACGAAACAAAGGGATTCAAATCGGCTGTGATGGGGAACCGATTGACGCTTCCCTTCCGCCTGACCGAAGAGAGGGCCATCTGCAACACAAGCAGTTCTTCAAAGATCAACCGCTTCCGCGCTTTGGAAAGGGTTGTCTGATCCTTGGGACTGTGAATGATGCGAAGGGCCTCTTCCAACGAGGGATAATCATATTTTTTTAAAAGCGAAGCAGGGAGGGTTTCTTCCTTTCGGAAACCGGAAGAAGCCAACACCGATGCCACATTTTTTGCAATCTGCCTGCTGGTGAGACCTCGGGTCAACCGATAGACCGGGATCATATTTTCTGCTTCTTTCAAAGAAAGAACCATGGGATTGACCATCTCTTTTGTTGCCAAACTGCCGGCAACCTTTCCCCAAAAAACATATTCTTCCCCGATCTTCAGTTGATCGCAGGCATAAGGAAGATTGAAAAAGACGATCGCCATGGAGTGCATCCCATCGCTGATGAGTGCTTTGGCCAGTCTTCTGCCGCCGGGCAGGATTCGGGTGGGGAGTTTTTGATAAACCTTCCCCCGAACAGCCGAGCGAACGCCATATTCCGCCTCAGCAATCGACAAAGGAGAAGTGGCATCCACATAATCTCTGGGATAATGGCGCAAAAGCCCTTCGGCATCCAAAATGCCCAGCTTGGCATAAAGCTCTGCTCTTTTTGGCCCCACGCCTTTCACATATTGCAAAGCGGAGGTGGGGATCTTTTTTTCCATCTCCCACACCTCCGCATCTGTTTGACTTTACGGTTTTTGTTTTATTCTGCGCTTTATTCTGCGCTCATCAAGAGATAATAGACCGGCTGATCCCCCCGGATGGTGGTGATCTCAAAACCGTCCAGCTTTTCGGCGATGGCGCTTTCAATCTCGGCGCCGGTTTCATCCGAAACATCTTCACCCAAAATCAGGGTAAAGAAACTGTGTTCTTTTTTCACCATCTGCTTTGCCAGTTTGGCAGCCGCGTGAACCAGATTCTGGTCGGTGAAAGAAAGTTTGCCGTTGAGCATGGCCATCAGTTCCCCTTCTTTGATGGTAAAACCATCAAAGTCTGCATCTCTTGCAGCAAAGGTCACAGAACCGCTCTGCACCCGTTCAAAAGCCTCGTTCATTGCAATCTGGTTGGCTTCCACATCCTGGTCGGGATCAAAAGCCAGCATGGCGCTGATACCCTGTGGAATGGTCTTGGTGTGAAGCACCACGACCTTTCTGTCTGCCAAACGGATGGCCTGTTCTGCCGCCATAATGATGTTTTTGTTGTTGGGCAAAACAAAGACACACTTGGCAGGAACCGCATGGATGGCCTGCAGAATATCATCGGTGCTGGGATTCATGGTCTGTCCGCCCGAAACGATCTGAGAAGCGCCCAAATCAGAAAAGAGGCTCTGGACACCGCTTCCGGCCGCCACCGCCACAAAGCCGATGGGATTATTTTCGTCCACCGCGGCATAAGCAGGGCCGGCAGAAGCATTCTGCATTTCGGCAGCCGCAAGTTCTGCAGCAGACTGACCGGCAGCCTCCTGATGCTGCAGACGCATATTTTCAATCTTCATATTCATCAGAGAGCCGAACTTCAAACCCTCCTGAATGGCGTTGCCGGGATCGTTGGTGTGCACATGGACCTTGATGATTTCTTCATCATCCACCACCACAACACAATCACCGATGGATTCCAAATAGGCGCGCAGTGCCAAAGGATCCTTTTTATTTTCCCGGTTGACGATAAACTCGGTGCAATAGGCAAAATGAATGTCAACTTCAGCCTGACCGGCAGCAGAGATATTTTGAGCAGCCTGACCGGAAGAAGAAGCGGTCTGGGTATCTTCATAAACGGCCACACCGTTGCCCAAAAAGACCTGCAGCATTGCCTGGGCAATCACACAAAAGCCCTTGCCGCCAGCGTCCACCACGCCGGCCTTTTTCAAAACAGGCAAGAGTTCGGGGGTGCGGTTCAAAGAGGCTTCGGCCTCTTCGCAAATGGCCTGCCAAACCAAAACCGGATCGCTTTCGGCGGCAGAAAATTCCAATCCCTTTTCTGCAGCCTCTCTCGCCACAGTCAAAATGGTGCCTTCTGTGGGCTTCATCACCGCTTTATAGGCGGCTTTCACACCCAGATCCAGCGCATTTGCCAGATCCTTACCGTCGGCCGTTTCCTTGCCGGCCAGCCCCTTGGAAAGGCCACGGAACAACAAGGACAAAATCACGCCGCTGTTGCCTCTTGCACCACGCAAAAGGGCACCGGCTGTCATTTTCGAAACCTCGCCCACCCCAAGATGATCCGACGCGTTGCGGGCAAGATCTTTTCCTGCGGCGGAAATGGTCATGGACATATTGGTTCCGGTGTCGCCATCGGGAACCGGGAAGACATTCAGTTCATCAACCTGTTTTTTACAATGGGAGATCTCGTTCGCGGCGCTGATCACAGCATCCCGGAACAGGCTTCCTGTAATGATATTCATAATCCTTCCGTCCTTTAAAAACAAAGTTCACCCCATCAAACATCATCAGCGGGACCGAAAAACGATGTCAAATCAAAAAGGGTGCCGCGGTGGTTGTTATTCCAGCCGCATACCGTCCACAAAGACATTGATTTTTGAAACATGAAATCCGGTTGCTTCTTCCACCGAATATTTCACCCGATGGACAATGCTTTTCACGATGGCAGCAATGGGAACACCGTGGAGCACTTCAATATGCAGATCGATGATCAGATGATCTTCGGTGCCGGTGATCCGAACACCCTTTTTGGCGACTTCTTTTTTGAAAAGCAGCGTTTTCAGGTTTTGCAGAGTATCGGTATGGCTCATACCCACAACACCGTAACAATCCTGAATGGCATCGCTCACCAGATCCAGAAAGAAATTTTCCGTCACGAGCACGCTGCCCATTGTCGTCTGTTTTTTGACCATAACCATCATTCCTTTCCGTGCGGAGTTCTTCTGCATCGGGTTCTGTTTTCTTTCAAAAAGGCACAACAGAATCCAATGTAGTATACCACACCCTGTTTGATTTTTCAAGTTTTTCTTGATTTTTCATCATCTGTCGGAGGGCGTCAGAGATATTTTATGGGCAAAATTCGGCTTTTATGTCCACATTTTGTTCTTTTAACGGGGCAATTCCCATTCATCCATCCGATAAAACGGGTTGTTTTCCGCCGGGGTGATCATCCATGCAATG